>JAOZUW010000025.1 GCA_029938465.1 Bacteroidales bacterium
TTTAAAGACTTTGAAGATGCATTACAAAACTTCTCCGCAATAAATTATGGAGAAATAGAAGTAATTGTCACCCGCAATGTTAAAGATTACAAAAAGAGCGAAATTGGAATATTAACTCCTGAGAGTTTCGTAAAGCTAATAAACAGCAAATCATAGCATATAGCCAGTTTAACTTTCATTAAGAAAAATGAGAAGTAAAATAAACATACAAACAATCAACAAAAACCCTGCAACGAA
Source organism: Bacteroidales bacterium (assembly GCA_029938465.1). GTDB lineage: Bacteria > Bacteroidota > Bacteroidia > Bacteroidales > UBA12170 > UBA12170. The sequence goes on from JAOZUW010000025.1 coordinate 238, forward strand.
ACGACTATGGGCATATTTGCAAACCGTACCTACAAATAGAATACACATTAAACCTTTAAATAAAAAAATAGTTCAAATAAAATGAAAAGATACCTATACATTGTTTTGATTTTTATTTCTAATGGAATTTTTGCACAATACGACAGTATTCCTTTTGAAGGATATAACAGAACATACCATGTCCATTTGCCAATAGCATATACAGGAGATACAGATATTCCACTGGTAATAGCCATGCACGGTGGATCTGGTAATGCTTACACTATGGAGTATATTTCAGAATTAAGTATAAAAGCAGATGCGGAAAATTTTATAGTTGTATATCCTGAAGGTATTAAAGGAGGCTTTTTTAATATTAGCTCTTGGAATGCAGGCTGGTGCTGTGGCTATGCAAGCAGCTCAAATGTTAATGATGTTGGATTTATAGATGTATTATTAGATACTTTATTAAGCCAGTATGCTATTGATACAAATCGTATTTATGCTACAGGAATGTCAAACGGAGGCTTTATGGCTTATAGATTAGCTTGCGAATTATCAAATAGAATTGCAGCTATTGCTCCAGTTGAATGCTCCATGACTATGACAAATTGCATGCCCCATCGTCCTGTTCCATTAATTCATTTCCATTCTTATCTTGACACTAATATTCCTTATGATGGTGGTATTGGAAGTGGACCATCAAACCATTATAACCCTCCATTAGATTCAATTATGAATGTATGGGCCGCTAATGATTCTTGTAATACCTTGAATGATACAATTATTAATAATTCACAATATACTTTTATAAAATGGACGGATTGCAATTGTGGAACTGAAATTCATTATTATATCACAGAAGATGGAGGTCATTCTTGGCCTGGTGTTGATGGTTCAGCATATATAAATGCTACTGATTTGATGTGGGAATTTTTTCAACAACATTCTCTTGATTGCAATTCTTCATCAGTAAATGAAGCTCTATCTATAAAAAATAGAATAGCAATTTTTCCTAATCCAACAAGTGGACAATTAGTAATTAGTTCTGTATTATCTCCTAAAGAACTTGAAGTTTTGGTATACGATATAAGAGGTCAAAAAATAATGTCGGTTAACAATCAAACAGAAATAAATATTAGTCATTTAAAAAACGGAACTTACTTTGTAATAGTTAATATTAGCGGAATTATTGAAGCGAAAAAAATATTAAAAATAGAATAGCAAAGAGGCAACAATGAATTCTATAGAAAAAATCATCCAGCCTATCACCTTGAAGATTTGGATAAAGAACTTGTTTTAAAAGCTTTTAGTGCTTATTAACACAGCCTCAACTCATTCGCTATACTTTTGTATCCATTTGATAACAAATAAATTCCATTTTTATTAAATATAATAACAATTATTTAACAATTTTATTTATCTTTGAAGGAAGCAAATGCAACCAAAAGACGCTAATGAAAAACACCCGGTTTTAGCCTCCTTTTATTCCATAAAATACAATTGTATTATTTGTATAACATAGTGAATTTAAGCGCAATGGGGTTATTTGTTAGTAAATAGTTTTATATTTTCTTAACCCTTATAAAACAAAACACCATGCTAAAACTTAAAAATAATTTCATTATGGCTCCTGTAAAAACTGGATATAGTGATCAATCCGGAGTTATCACAGATAAACATCTTGAATTTTACAAAAAACGTAGTGAATTTATTGGAGCACTTACGCCTGAGCCTTTATATCTTGATAAGGGCTTAAGGGAGCTCCCCACACAAATAGGCATTGATGATGACAGCAAAATTGAAGGCCTGATAAAACTAACAAAAGCCATTCATCAGTTCGACACTAAAGTAATTGCTCATTTAAGTCATCCAGGGAGAATGGCTAATCCAAAAATACCCGGCAACTATTTTTTATCCTCAACAGATAAAGCTTGTGAAAATGGAGGCGCCACTCCAAAACAGATGGATAAAGATGATATTCAACAAGCCATAAATCTTTTCACTAAAGCTGCTCAAAGAGCCGAAAAAGCAGGCTTTGATATTATTGAACTTCAATTTGGACACGGTTATCTGGCTGCACAATTTATTTCGCCAAAAGTAAATAAGAGGACAGATGATTATGGAGGAAATTTTGAGAACAGAATAAGATTTCCGTTACAAATTTTAGATGCGGTAAAAACAATTACTCCTTTACCTATTATAGTTAGAATAAGTGGTGATGAAATGCTCCCTGATGGCATTAAATTAGAGGAAATGATTCGGTTTTCTAGAATTTTAAAAGAAAAATCCGTTGAAGCTATCCATGTTTCGGCAGGAACGGTTTGCAATACACCTCCTTGGTATTTTCAACATATGTTTGTACCAAAAGGTAAAACCTGGCAGTTTGCCCAAAAAATTAAACAGGAAGTAAATATCCCAACTATTTTTGTAGGACAAATAAATACTAAAGAAGATATAAAAAAACTTACTGATGATTATCAAGCTGATTATATTGCAATAGGTAGATCCCTAGTAGCTGATCCTGAATTTGTAGGAAAATACAATGGACAAATAGATGGTAATATACGTCCTTGCTTAGCTTGTGCCGAAGGTTGTTTGGGTGGCGTAAAATCTGGACAAGGGCTGCAATGCCTGGTAAATCCAAAGGTAGGCAAGGAAATAGATACTTTTAAAAAGGCCAAAAACATAAAAAACATCGCTGTTGTGGGTGGTGGTTTAGCTGGAATGGAAGCTGCATTAACACTAAACAAAAGAGGACATACGGTAACCCTTTTCGAAAAAAATAAAATGGGCGGACAGTTTATTCTGGCTCCTCTTACGCCCAATAAAAAATCAATGGAAACATTAATCCCGTATTTTATTAAAGAAATAAAGGATCATCCTATTAATATCGTTTATAAAGATGTGGCAAAATCTGATCTTATTCATAAATTTGATGAAGTAGTTATTGCCACAGGATCTAAACCTGCAGAAATAAAAATTGATGGATTAGAGAAATTTCATTGGGCCGAAATATTATTAAAGGAAAACCTACCAAAAGACAAAAATGTTTTAATCATTGGTGGAGGGCTTATTGGTGTTGATATAGCTACCGCATTAATTCCTCTTCATAATAGGGTTACTATTGTTAAAAGAACAACCGATTTTGGTGAAGATATGGAGATGATTTCAAAATTACTTTCTTTAAAAATGATGAAAGAAAATGGAACTGTATTTAGTGATCATACACATATTAAAAAGATATCAGGAAAAACCATTTATGCCGAAAGAAACGGCATAGACATTCAGTTTAATAATATTGATATGATTGTGGTTTCAACAGGCATGAAAAGTTTTAATCCTTTAGAAGATGAATTGAAGAATAGTATTTCGGTTCATGTTATTGGTGATGCAAAAAAAATAGGTAATGCTCAGGATGCTATAAAAAACGCTTATGAAATAGCAAAAAGAATATAAAAAATAGGCATTTTTAATACAATTACAAACAGTAAACTAAACCACTATGGACTGGAAGCACCATAGGTTTATTTTACGAATAAAATTCGTTTCTGTTTTAATCCTAACTGGGTTAGAAGTCAGAGTACTTCTAGCTTTGGACTTCCAATTTCAAATCAAATATTTGCAGAAACTAAAAGTGCATACCTGCCTACCGGATTTCCTCCCGATAGGGATGGCAAGGCAGGGTTTTAACTAACGATTGAGACCAATAAAAAGCTCAACTCATTTACTATACTTCTGTATCCATTTGATTGGTAACTACATAATAACGGGGATCATCAACCGAGCATTCTATAATTTCTTCAAATCGCGAATTTGCTTTAAGCAATAATATTTTGCATTCGGGGCTTAAATGAGTGAGTTTGATTTCTTTCCCTAAATCTAGATATTTATTGGCAATACTCCTAACAGCTTCAATACCAGAATGATCACTCACTTTTGATTCCATAAAATCTATTTCAATTTTATCAGGATCGTCCCTCACATCAAATTTCGTATTAAAAGTTTGCACAGAACCAAAGAAAAGTGGGCCCCATATTTCATACACTTTTGTGCCATCTTCTTTTATACGCTTTCGGGCACGAATCATAATGGCATTCTTCCAAGCAAAAACCACTGCGGAAATAATTACTCCAGAAATGACGGCTATAGCCAAATCTTGCCATACAGTTATTGCTGATACTATAATTAAAACTAGGGCATCAGATTTCGGAATTTTATTGAGAATGCGAATACTACTCCAAGCAAAGGTTCCTATCACTACCATAAACATCACTCCTACCAAAGCTGCAATAGGAATTCGCTCAATATAACTAGACCCAAACAAAATAAACACCAATAAAGATAATGAAGCAAAAATCCCTGATAAACGACCTCGACCTCCTGAGTCCACGTTGATAATAGATTGCCCGATCATTGCACAGCCACCCATACCACCAAATAATCCATTCAACATATTGGCGCCACCCTGAGCCACACACTCCCTATTTCCACTACCACGAGTCTCTGTCAGTTCATCAATTAAGTTTAAGGTCATTAAAGATTCTATTAAACCTACAGCTGCCAATAAAAAGGCTGTAGAAGCAATCAAACCCCAATGACCACTTATAGTATCAAATAAACCAAATATTTGAATCTGAAAACTCGGTAAAGAACCTTCTAATCCAGCACCTCCACCCTCTCTTATAAAGGATCCCACTGTACTTGCATCAATTCCTCCCAGAATGGTAATAGTAGCTACAACCACAATAGCCACCAAAGGAGCAGGAATCTTTTTAGTTATTTTAGGCATAACATAAATAATTCCCATAGTAAGGAGTACCAAAGCTATCATAATCATTAAAGGAGAACCTTGAATCCATTGGTATTGACCATTAATATTTTCTTGAAAAAGACTTAGCTGTGATAAAAATATCACAATAGCCAATCCATTTACAAAACCTAGCATTACTGGATGAGGAATTAAACGAACAAACTTCCCCAGCTTAAAAACCCCTGCTGATATTTGAATAAGCCCCACAAAAAGAAGGGTAATAAATAGCCATTGCAAACCCAGGTTTTCTATGGGATTTTCCAAGTTTAAGCCTACTATATTTCCCTGTTGAATAAGATAAACCATAACTACGGCCATAGCTCCTGTTGCACCAGAAATCATACCTGGTCTACCTCCAAATATTGCTGTTACAATACCCATCATAAAAGCACCGTATAACCCAATTAAAGGATCGATACCTGCTACAAAAGAAAAGGCAACAGCCTCTGGAACAAGGGCTAAAGCTACAGTAAAACCTGATAGAATATCATTTTTTGGATTAGGAGAGAAATTTCGAATAAGTTGCTTCATATAAGAATATCATTAGTTGACTTTTTCAATGAAAAAGTCGGCAAAGATACACTTTTATTTCACCATACAAACTCCTGCAAAATTGAACAATATGGCAAAATGAAAAATCTAAATTTAAAAATATAAGGATTTAATATATTTTTATATGATCTCATTATTGTTCATTATTAATTAAATGTTTCAAAGCAATTACATTAATTTTGGGATTTACATCAGGAGTATTTTATGTCCAATTCTAATTTCTTTATTTAAACCTTAGACAAGCTATGCATGTCTACATTTTAATAAATTTTGAAGAATAATAAGAATCCCCTTGCTTAACTTGAATAAAATATTGACCTGATGATAATGCTGAAACATCTAACTGCACTTGATTTGTTCTTCTCATTACTAATTTCCCACTAATACTAAATATTTTTACCTCAAAATGATGATTACTATTTGGTAATTCTACAATTAAAATTGATGGAGAAGGATTTGGATACATTCTTACAGAAAAAACACTATTATCTTCACTAGTATTTACAGAACTCAAACCAATAACTATATTATGATATCCTGGCGTAAGATTTATAGAAGAACGCAGGATACCATTTCTATCAGTAGCAACAGTTTTTAATATTTCACCATCTATTATAATATCAAATAAATCATTCTTCAAATCAGCTGCAAATATACCAATGGCTCTATTTCCATAAATTTCATTGAAATAATGGTAAGTTTTTCCTGTATCTGCATCAGCTGAGAAAAAATACAGCGTATCATTCCAATCAGCACCCACAGAATTATTACTTCTTAAAGGAGCACCATCGGCAACAGCAGGATTTACTGAATCAGATATAGCGATAGTATGAAGATAAACTATGGGACCTGTTATAGTTGTAGGTTTTACTTCTATTCTCCAATTTCCTGCTGTTAAAAAATCAGGGTCTGGCTCAGGATTAGGTGGATAATTAGTACCATCTACCCAATATTCGTAGCCTGTTCCACCAATTAAAGTTACATTTGAGTTTATGGGCAAAAGTGTTTTTATTGCAATACTTCCATTCCCATTAACAGAAGTATAGGAAGCTCCATCATAGGTTTCAATATGATCCGGAACTTCTGTATTTACGATGTCACCATCAATTTCCGGTCGATTGGCAAAATGAGCAATCCACCGAATATCTCTCTGCTGAAATTGAACATCCTTTAAATGAATATGATCCAAAACAATTACTTTATTGGGTTTTAGATACAATAGTCTTCTTCTGAAAAAATCAAGTTTAGAATTATCATAAGATAATTGGGCATCAGCAATATTATAGGTATACGAATTCGTTGAGGCATATTTTATCCAATTGCCTCTTTGGTTTTCAGCTAAAAATATATCATCGTAATTCCTTAAATGAATAGATTCTATTTGTCCGCCATCATTAGAAGCAGGATCACCAAAGCAAAAGTATTCATCCGTAGTATCATAAACACAAATACTATTATGTGCTATAGTTCGCTGATAATAATTACGATAATGTGAAGTGCCATAAGAATCGTAATACCCAGCATCCAATAATAAAGGTTTGTTTTTGAAAATAGTAAAAGAATTATTATCACGATGCTCATGAGCGGCCCTCTTACTGGGAGAATTAAAAAAAGTTACCATAGTTGCTGTACTATCCCAAGAGGTTTTACTTACTGACAAACCTACTTTATCAGTCCACCAATCTAAAGGTAATTCAGGCTGATCAACGGTAGGCATAGTGAAATCTTTATATTGCAACTTAAAGAACTTAGGAATAGTCCAAGTTAAAAATTCATCAGCAGAATAATACTGCGCCATCCATAAACTTCGAGGATCGTTATAAATACGCGCATGAAGGTAAATTGTTCTATCGGCGGATAATTCCATTTGACCATCGCCTAAATGAATGCATTTATTATTAGGCTGCATAAAATAAACATACTGATTAATACTATTTTGAACCCAAGATAAATCTTCAAAGAAATTCTTATCAGTAGCTATTCGCATATTCTCAAAAAGTTGAAACTGATCCATCAAGGACCACATAGCATAGGCAGCACCCCAATTCCAACCTCCATCATCATCTCGATAATAAGTCCAGACAGGAATAAAACCGTTAATATGCTTATCATAAATAGTTTCATACCATTGTTGAACCGTATCTTTTTGCTGCTGCGTTAGCCCTTCTGCATCGTATAAAGTCAGTGCATTCTGATTGCAAAAAATATTATTCCAGGTATTATGACTGGAAACATAACTATTACCCGATTCTGTTAAAATGAAACTATTCATAAATTCACTATTCATTCTATATATACTTTGAACCAAGCTATTTCTTAAATTTTCAGGAAAATAATCATAACATTGATCTAATAGCATATCATTATCAGATAATTGTCTGAGTATATGCTCTTTCTCATACAATCCCAAATTAGAAAAATCAGTAGTATCAATAACGTTTATCACGGCCTGGGCAATAAATCGACAACGTTTAAGCACCAATGGATCATCAGTTATTCTAAAAAAAAATACGGTCAATAAAGATTCATTTGCAGCATAAGGCGATAACCAATCCCAAGTCCACAAAGTAGAATCGGAACCTTCCAAATATAGCTGTGGGTCAGTAATCCACCAATTCTCATAAGCATATAATACTTCATTATAAGTATCTTGAGCTTCACCGGCTTCTATTATTTGTGTTTTTAAGGTTTCAAATCTTTCCGAACCCAACCACACTCGAGGCCGCTCACTATTAACTTGTGGATACTGAGCAAATACAGAGTTAAAACCAATAAATATTATAAAATAAAGAAATAATTGTTTTTTCATTAGTATCATTCTGCAAATGGTTTATCCCAGTTTGGTATCACTCTAGTTTATTCTAAGATCTTCATAGCCATATCTAAATATAAATACACATCTTTTGGGTGATGGTTAATATATTCTTTGCTTCTATGGTGTCCCAAGCGAACTACAACGGCATTTTTTTCTTTAATAGGAAAAATATATTGTCCTAAAATACCTCTCATATATGGAATTTGCAATCCTTTATAATCTATTATCCAATACTGAAAACCATAATAATCTAAAGCATTGCCTTCTTTGCCTTTAAGATAAGAAGCTGGGGAGGTAGCTTCTTGCAAATAATCCCAAGAAATAATTTGGGTACTATCCCATTTGCCTTGGTTTAATACTAATTGGCCAAATCGTGCAAAATCTCGCACATTGGTATTGAAACAGCAATAGGCTTTCTCCATACCATTTTCGTTATCTAAGCTCCATAAAGCATCATGTTCTGCACCTATTTTTTGCCATATTTTTTCCGAGGTATAATCACTAATGTTTTGCCCTGTAGCGGCTTGAACAATCATAGCTAAAACTTCCGTATTTCCACTTAAATATTCAAATTCTTTACCCGATTCTTTTACTACTTTTAATGATTTAATAAGACCTGTGAGGTCGGTACCATAGTAAGCTTCAGTTGTCATAGAAAAAGGGCTAGAATAGGCCTCATCCCAACTCAATCCGCTACTCATAGTTAACACATCTCTAATGCTTAGATCTTTATTCTCTGGGCTATCATACTCAGGAATAAAATCTTTAACTTTTTGATCAATGCTTTTAATATATCCTTCATCAACAGCAATCCCAATCAATAAGGAAACAATAGATTTACCTGCACTAAAAGAGTTGGAATAACTATCAGAATTGTAATCATCCCAATACTCCTCATACAAAATTTTACCATCTTGAATAATTAAATAAGCTACCGGATTATAGCTTTCCACTTCCGCTCTATCTTCATCTGAAAACTTATAAGAATTGTAATCCGTATTCATTTCCCAGACTTGAGAATTTCCTTTGGTAATGGTTCTATTATAAAATATTTTATAATCATCAATATCTGGCTCACCATGTTGAATAGCCGTTTGAACATATGGAGGTAAAAACAAATAGCCTACTATAACAGCCAGCATAATGATCACAAGAACTCTCAATAATTTCTTCATCTGTTTATTATTTTAATTTAGGTCATATTATTGCCTTTCACCATTCTCAACAAAAGACTAATCAATCAAAAAATGATTCCTCTCACAAAAAGGATAAAGGTTTAGCCGCAAAAATAATGAATTTTTAGGTATTAATAAAAATAACGTACTTTTGACATTCAATAACCTATGGCAGAAACAAGTAAACACAAAAAAGATATTCAATTATTTAATAGAATAAAGAAAGGAGATAAAAAATCTTTTGAAGCATTATTCTCATTATATTATGATGTACTGTGTAATTTTGCCTATTTGTTTGTTCAAGACCATCAAGTGTCAGAAGAAGCTGTCTCTGATGTATTTGTGAATATTTGGCATAAAAAAGAAAAAATAGATATTCATCTCAATGTAAAAGCCTACCTCTACAAAAGCACTAAAAATGCTGTTTTAAGCTATACTCGAAAACAAAAATTAGATACTGTAAATATTGAAGAATATCAAGATTCTAAAAATACAGAGACTCCTGAAACACTCTTGCTTAAAGCTGAAAAAACAGATCATCTTCATCAAATTATAAACACTTTACCAAAGAAAGCGGGTTTAGTATTTAGAATGCATAAGGTTGATCAAATGAAATATCGTGAGATAGCTGAAATTTTAGGTATATCAGAAAAAACAGTAGAAAACCATATGGGAAATTCTATACGTCATTTAAAAAATATGGCCATACGAAATCCCGAGATGATTAGTGCATTAATAAGTTTTTTACTGATGGGCATAGGCCTAATAAGACTCGATTTTCTAATTTAAACAATCAGAATAGTTAATTGGAATTAGTATAACTGTAAAGCTGTTTATAGTAACGATCCATTATTTCCTTATTATCCTTAGCTTTTTCGTTTATTACAGCTTGTTTTAAATCAGGTAATGCATCGGTATATTCGGTAAAAAGTAAATACTCAGCTGCTTTTAAGCGCACCATAACGTTTGGGTGTCGTAATAATCCTATCGACCATCGAATAGAAGGCCGTGAGTGTAATCTTTTTAACTCATCAATAGCCATTACAATATTATGAGGATCTTCATCAGATAACAACCAAAATAATTTACTCTCAAACTGGCTTCGTTCTGCAAAGAAAAGCAATTCCTTTTGATAACTTTCAGGTTTTACAAGCTCTTTAGCATAAGAGATAAGTGGTGCATCTATACTCATTCGAGCCATACGAGGCACCATCCAACGCATTCCGTGAGTAGATTCTGGATGACCTACACACACTATTACTTTTCCTTGCCCATAATTATAAGATAAAAAGGCAGGTTTTCCCTGGGTTACCCCATGTGGGTCTTTACTTTTTGTGGCAATATCGGTATTAATAGTAGCCAACACCACCACACTTGAAGTATCAGAAATTTCATAGATAGGGCCATCATAGTATTGTACATAAAGGCTGTCGAAAGAAGCATTTTCAGGAAAACTCAAATCCCCCTCAGCTGTTTGAGAAAAACTAATAAGCCCACGACCACGGTTATAATGCTCGCGAATATGTATCAATGGAATCATATGCAAATTTGGATAGTTTGGTGTATCACCCAGCAGGTATCCACCAGCGCATATACCTACTACACCATTTCCTTTTTGTTTACCAAATTCACGCACTTTTTCGGCACCTTGGAATCCTAAATTATTGAATTGTTTGCTTCCGCTCCCACCTGGGAAAATAAGTACATCTGTTTGATTTAAAACTCCAGACATAATCTGTGCAGCGGTTATTGGATGTGCAGTAATGCCAGCATCTATATTCAAAGCTTCCAAGGTTTCTGTTACACAAACATTTGAAGCGCCATTACCATTAAATACTCTAACATCTATTTTTTGGGTTGAAGCATCTTGTTCTTGTTTTTTTGAAGAACATGATTGCAATAAGAATAAAGCTGCTACTACAAATAGAATGATATTGATCTTTCTCATAAATAAACAATTAGCTAAATATTTTATACTATTTAATTTTTAATTGTGGAAAATTTACTTGATAAAAATTCCAGACTACTCCATCTATCCAATTATAATATTCGTTGAGCTCACTCACTTTTAAACCATTTTCTTCCCAATCTTGCTTATAGGCATAAGCTTTGTTAAGAATTTCTTCTTCCAAGGTGGGTAAAACCTGCATAAATCCTTTATCATCTGCATTTAAAAGACTATTAATGTCAATGTAGTATTTCTTGCTATGACCCCATTTCATGGCGAATACCTCTTCTTTAAGTCCCAATGCATAATGACATAATGGAGAATCTTTTAATTCTTCATCATAACTCATCACTTGGGGTAATTGCATATCACTATGCAACCAAACAGGAATAATAACAGTAGTTAAAGGAAAGCCTAGCATGGTCCACATTACTATATTTTCGGGTGTTTCATCTTTGTTTACACCTTCAATAATTATTGAAGATGAAGAGCCAGAACGGGGAATAAAATCTAAAAAATGAACATATTTTTTTTCGCCGGCTGCTAAATTCTTATAATCCCACAAATTTTGCTCTGTTAAACTATGTGTTAGGTTCCGGCTGGCTTTTTGAAGTACTGTTTGAGCAGATAATTCATTGATTTTAACAGCATCATCAAACACCTTATTGGCTGTTACATAACGAATATAACCACCTCCTATACCCATTTCCCCTGTAAAGGAGTAGTTGGTACGAATAAGATATCCATATGGTGCAGCAGTAGCATCGTTGGCATCAATTTTTACATAAGAGAAATTTGCCAGTTCAAAATATGCAGCACCACCTTGAGCATCAATCACTCCAAAATTTGCTTCTAAGCGGGTAGGTTGTGGCATATCTTTAAGTAGCTGTTCGAAATCATCGATAGTAGCACAAGATTGCAATGCCTGTTTCATTATTCTACCTTCTAAACCTGATTGCTTAATGGTGTCGTTATTTAAATTATAACTTGCGGAATTCATAATACCAAAGCCAGCATCGTTAAAACCAATCCAAATACTTTTTCCTGTTTCATCTTTTGAATTTACTAAACCTGTATATTCAAATTTACCATCTTTAAAATGCATGATTTTATTGTTCACAGCCCAAGTATCTCTATGTTTCCATAATAGAGGTTTCCCATTTTTAGTATATTTTCCTGAAACCACTGCAGTGGTACAAGCTTGAGTTTCTGCTGCAAAAAAAGCAAAAAGCAGTATTGCTATTGTTATTAATCTTTTCATTTATTCTAGTTTTTACCTCAAGCAAAAGCAAGAAGTTAGTTTTCTTATGCCAATTTATATATAAACTGTTTGCAAACCTATTGATACCAAATACATCCCCTAATGATTGATATTACTTCTCTTCTGGAAACCAACCACCATTGGAAACATTAACTCCATCGGCATTCTCGACCCCACCAAAAGTATAGTTTGGCAATTCCATAATCATTAATTCTTTGGCAGGCATAGGAAAGTGTAATAAAGTTCCCTCTTGTAGCAGATCCCTTCTTCGCATATCGAAAAAATTATTACCAAATCCTGTTTGAATTAGTTCAATATCACGTTCATAAAAAATAGCATTCATTACCGTTTCTTTGTTTGCATCATTTGGTAACGGATCTAACTGACCGCGGGTCACACGTGTTCCTTCGTTTATAATTTCAATGGCTTGAGATAAATTTCCTAATTCAGCGTAAGCTTCAGCTTTAAACAAATCGTTTTCGCTAACAGGAAATTCAACTATTTTACCAGTATATACCGATATTTGATATTGACTTCTGGTGTATTCATAATTAGAGAAATGATAATAACCTCTTTCTGGTTTCATGTTATTTGTGGGATTATAGGTGAAATCAGTTTCTAATCTGGCATCATTACTTGAAGCAGGTAATGGTGCATTTCCATCATCGGGAAAACGCCAATGGTAATTCTCATCCATCATATTAATGATACGGTTATCTATACGAGCCCATCCCGGACGAACGGTATACCTTTTATAATAACATACCCATTTGTCGTTATCCATATAAGGTTCCAAATCAAAATCGATACCATCTTCTACATATTCTAATACTTCGGACCAGTTGATCTCACTATTTTCTTGTGCATTACGCGAACCGTACACTAAAAATCGTGCAATAAAAGACTTGGCTAATTCTGCCAACTCTGAAGAGCGATATTCTGTTCCATTAATCCATGTAGATTCAATTCTGAAATTATTGTTTTCACTAATCAAGATACACGAATCTAAAGATATTTTAGCTTGTTCCAGGATTTCTTTATAATTGGAAATAGGAATATCAGCATTATAATTAGTATTATGGGTCATGATATAGCCTTTATCGAAGGTTAAACCAATATAGCCCAAAGAAACGCCTTGTATAAAATAACCCATAGCTCTTACTTTTTCAGTATTATCACGTTCTTCAATAGGGTCAATAATTTCCATTCCATTATTCTCTATGGCTAAGAGGGTATTATTTGCGATAAATATAGTACCGTATAAGTCGGCGTAATAACTCGTTAGTATACTAGCATAAGTATACGAAGTGGTATTATCAAAGCCATTACGGGGCTCCGAAGACAAGTGATACATCCCTCTATTGGCCCAAGAGCAGGTTCCTTGATCAGCCATGACCCACATAGCCATTCTAGGAGAAATACTAGAAGTAACGGTCATATACCAATTGTAAAAAGTATTTTGTGCTAATGCATATATATCATTAGGATTTGAAAGTGCCTGATCTCTATCGGGTAAATTATCATAATCTACATCTAAATCTTTATGGCAAGCCCCTGTCATTATTAAAAGGATTAAAAGGCTGCTTATCTTTATTATATATTTTTTCATTTTCATCGTTTTTAGAAATTAATACTGATTGATCCTGTAAATGTTCTATAATTTGGATAACCATAATCATCAACTGGGTAGTTGGTTAAATCTGAACCAGAAGCCACCTCAGGGTCGTAACCTTTATAATTGGAAATAGTGAGTAAGTTTCTGGCTTGTATTCCTATTCTGAAAGACTTGATATAATTCTTTAAAAAAGAAGGTAAGTAGTCATCTGCTAGAGAATAATATAAAGATAGTTCTCTGAGTTTTAGATAGGAACCGTCTTCGATAAAATAAGAGTTAATACCTGTTCCATCGTAAAAAGTTTCGTAATACATTATTGTTTTACGTTCGGCATCGGCTACACCAGTTTGATCGAAAACTAAATCTCTTTGGTCTCTAAACGACCATTGACGTGTATAATTATAAATGTCACCCCCATTTTTCCAACTCCAAAGCATATAAAAGTTAAAACCTTTATATTTAAAAGTATTGCCCCAGTTAAGTGTAAAATCAGGATTTCCATCTCCAATTTGTACTTTATCTCCTAGGCCATCATTATCGGCATCTAGTTTTATGGGTTTCTCGTCTAAGGTGCCTTGGGTACCAGCACGAATCACATAGCCTTCGTTATTGATTTCAAAATCATCAATAGTAGTACCTATTGGTAACTGATTTGCCATCACAGCCAGATCATTTATCCAAGTATAACCATACATAACACCAAAAGTTTCGCCTTCTTTGATAGAAAAGGCATTTCGTGGTCCATCAGTATATTCTGGAATAGAGAGCTGATCTATTTGTTGTCTTATTCTATCAAAATTTAAATTTGAAGTCCATTGAAAACTTGATTGACTTACAATATTAGCACTTATACTTGCTTCAAAAACCTGGCTACTTAGCGTACCTACATTTTGATATTGGCCAGGATATCCTAGGTGAGCTGGGGAAGGAGCTAAAGCAAAAGCATCTTTAGTAGTTGATTGCGAATAAGTGAAGGTAAGAGAGAAATGGCGTAAAAAATTCATATCTATACCTAATTCTGTTTCTGAGGTTTCAGATGGTCTTAGGTTCTTATTACCAATAGTAGAAGGTTCTGCACCACCATTTACAATACTCCAAGTTTCATATTGCCAGGAATAACCTGGGCGTTGACCAGATGTTCCTTGTGAGGCACGCACTTTTAATTCTTGGATACCTGGGATATCAATTTCCTCTGTGATACGATAACCTAGAGAAAAACGATAGTAGGGATTCCAACGGTAGTTTTCTCCAAATAATGAAGAAGCGTCATAACGTAGCAATGCTGAGAATAAATATTTATCTTTATAATCTAAATCAAGAATTCCAAAATAATTAATGGCAATTTCGTCTCCATTATATGAAGTCATAGTAGAATTCTCTGGGGTAGCATTATTTAATTGTGGTACACCCGAGAATAATAAGCCTTTACCTAAAGTAGTCATATCATCCCAATGACGGTTTTCGTATAAATAGCTTAGTTTTACTTTTCCGGTAAAATCGCCAAACTGCTTGTTTAAATTAGCAGTAAATTGCATATTTTGATCTAAATTGTTATAATTTCTTTTGTAAATAGTACCATCGTAGGCGCTTCCGCTAAATCCTAAATAGCCTTTTGGTGTAAAGGTAGACCAGTATTTATTACGGTATTCATAAGTATATTTTCCTACCAAACTTAACCATTTAAAAGCATCATAAGTAGCAGCAAAACTACCTAAAACGCTTCTTCTATTACTTTGTTTATATCGGTTTTCTAAAGGATAAATAGGATTTTCTGCCACACTCCAAGGGTCGGGGATTATTTTATAAGGTGTTCCATCTTCATTGGGTGCATATAGGTCTACATCGGGAGATACAAAAAGTAAATCAGAAAAAGAACGGTATGAACCAGGGTTGTTATCCTTAGTGAATACTACTAAATTAGAGGTGGATATTTTTAGTTTATCTGTAATTTTATGATCCAAGTTTATTCGAAAATTATTTCTTTGATAACCATCAGTGGAAATCAAAACCCCTTTCTGTTTATTATATTCATAAGAAAGTGAGAAATTAGTCTTGGCACTGTTTCCCATCACCGAAATGTAAGTGGAATTATAAAAGCCTTTCTTAAAAAAATCTTTCTGATGTTCATATAATTTGGCATATTCTTGAGTAGCATAACCTGATTCGGTTAGTTTACGATTACCTGCAATCACATTGCCATCGGGATCGTAAAGCACACCTTCGTATCTGGTATAATCGAAATCAGCATTGTCCTCAGCCAATTGATATGGGTGGTGGGTTGCCTGTTCAATATATTTAGGGATAGCTTGAGATCCCAATTCTTGACGAATATTCACCGTTGTAATCCCTTCTTTATTTCGGCTACCACGCTTGGTGGTAATCACAATAACTCCATTACCTGCTCTAGAGCCATAAAGAGCAGATGCTGCAGCACCTTTTACTACTTCCATACTCTCAATATCGTCAATATTAATATCCGAAAGACCTGTATTCATGATGATACCATCCATAATAACCAATGGCGCATTATCGCCATTTAAAGATGTAGAACCACGTAAGCGAATGGCAGCTCCGCTACCAGGCAAACCGCCTGCTTGCACAACAGTAACACCTGCTACTTTTCCTTGTAGCGTTGAAGATGCAGAGGAAGAGTGTGCCTCTTGTAATACGTCGTCATTTATTTTACTTACACTAATAGTTAAGTTTTTTCGTGGAGTAGCAGAAGCTACACCGGAAACTACAACTTCATCTAAACCAAAAGCATCTTCTTCAAGAGAAATATTATATTCTTCTAGGTCAGTGATTTCCAATTCCTGTGATTTCATTCCTAAATACGAAACAACAATAGTTTTGGCTTTTGGGCTTACTTCGATAGTAAAATAACCATCAACATCTGTAATCACACCATTGTTTGTTCCTTTAACAAGAATGGTAGCTCCTGGAATAGAACTACCATCAGATTTAAAATTTACCACTCCTTTTAAAATCTTCTTATTTTGATTCTCTTCTAATTGAATCATAGAGTTGCCATCAGCATCTTTTTTTCCAATCACATAAAAATCATCACGCATCTTTAAATAGCTCAACTCTGTATCTTTTATTAGCAAATCCAAAGCTGCTTCGATATTATCTTGTTGCAGTAGAGTTTCAGTCGATATTTTTACAAAACTTTTGCCTAAAGCTCCATCAATAGTTATGGAAACATTAAAGGTTTTTTCGAGTGTTTTAACAACATCCTTAAGCTTTATTTGTTGTATATCATCCTGTTCCGAAGACTTACTTTGTGCTAAAGTATTTAGGTTTAACACTAGGGCAAGCCCCGATATCAATATAAATGATATCGCAATTCGTAATTTTCCCATCATATTGTTATTGTTTAATTTTTGCTATTTATTTCAATTTTAGTATCCAAAATTTCGCCAATGGCATTTAGAATAAGGTGTGGATCATCACTTGGTGCAGATCCTAAAAGTGTTTCATTTAAAACTCTTGGATCATCAACTTTTGCTTGAATATCATAGCTGTCTTCGATAAAATCAAAAACCTCTTGTACGCTACATTGCTGAAAAGAAATTTTATTTTTCATCCAAGAAGTATATAGTGTATTTGAAATCCAATTCTTCTTTTTAATCCCAAATTGATCCATAATAATCTGCGATCCCGACTTATCCATCACCACATTTTGGCTAAATTGTTCCCCCGATAGTTGAATTTTGCCTTCATGCAGAACTATTTGTGTAGTATTTTCTTTTTGGTTTATGGTGAATTGTGTACCCAAAACGGTAACAGCAACCAAAGGGCTATGAACCACAAATGCTTTATCCGGATTTTTGGTTATCTCAAAATGCGCCCTTCCACTTAACGAAATATCTCGATTGAATTCTTTTAAAGCTGTTCGCCAATAACTTAAACTGGAATTTTTATCTAGGGTTATTAAAGAACCATCTGGCAATAAAACTTTTTCTAGTTTTCCCGTTTGATTAAAATGTGTTTCCTGCCATTGATATTGCATAGCAAAAACAAAACTGAAAGCTATTAAGATTAAAATTCCGGCAGCCACATGTAACCATGCTTGGCGATACAATGGAATTATTTTACTGCTTTTTTCCTGAGCATCGAGATGTTGTGCTACCTTTTGAAAGGCTATTTTTGAATCAAAAGAAAGTGAAGTAAATATCTTTTGATTATAAGCATTCTTTATCTCCTCAAACTCATTTGGTTTTGCCTGCTTTAAAGCAGCAACTATTTCTAGCTCGGCAGAGGTTAAATCTTCTTTAGCCAGATATTTAATGATCAGATTGGTGTTAGTGTTCTCCATTATATCAGCGTTTGATTAATTTATATGTTTGAGTTTGGGTTCCATCGTTAATCTGCATCAAATATAGTCCAGTTTGCCAGCTTTGAGTATTAATTGTTGTGTTACCTTCTAGTGAAGATTGCTGCTCAAAAATCAGTATTCCTTGTTGGTTATAAATACGAATTGGATAGTCAGAAAAACTTGAAGCTATATATTCCACATTTAATTGATTTTGAAATGGGGAAGGATAAATACTTATCTCATTTTTATTATCTTCGTTTACTCCTGTATAACTCCATATTAAAGTTACTTCTTGTCCCCAACTATTATTAAACCATCGGTTATTTGTTTTGGCTCTAAGGCGATATTGATAGGTCTGATCCATTTCGGGATAAATAATCAAAAAAGTATCTATAATAGCATTCGAAATTGTTTCCCAACCTTCGCTGTTTCTATTTTGCTGTACTTCAAAAGCTTGAGCATTTGCCTTTGCTGGGTAATACCAGTTTAACGTATCACTTTCGGCATCATTCCATACTGCAGGAGTTTCTAACATAGGTGTAGGTAAAATATTCACCACACCACCGGTTACATAATTATATCCTCCAGCATTAAAACTTGCATTTATTCTATACCAGCCGTTGGTAGTTCCCCACCAGCCCATATTCAAATGATAAAAGTAATCACCATTTTGAATCATTAAGCCATCGCAGATGACAGAATGTCCAGCGCCATTACTCGCCTCTACTGAAAGAATAACTGGTTTTTCCCAAACCATATTGCTATCGATTAAAGGCCAAAACGAATTAGATGAGCGATTACGATATACCGAAGTGAAACGAAAATAAGAAGCTAAAGCAGAAGGAATCTTGTTCACATTAGAAGTAGAACCATTATATTCAAAATCCATATTTAAAGATACAGCCGTATGAAAAGCTATTTGTCCTGCAATTTCTCTTTCAGGAATAGTAGATGTTTTTCCTCGATAACGGTTTAACGAACCTTCTAGAAAATAATCTGTGGCACCAAAGTCAGCCTCATAGCTTCCTGTTGAACTACCATAATTATCAGTATAAGAATGACTCCCTACACCTTGCAAAGGCCAATTATAATGCTTTAAAATAGAAGTTTGCGAAATGGCGACACAGCCTGCAGCATAATTATTTGGTGTAAACAAATTGGTTACATTAATAGTAGCTCCTGATTGATCGGTACAATTTACTTGTCCCCAAAGGTTTTCTACATACGGGCCATAGGTTTCATCGGTTATTCCTTTTGAGTCTTGAAACCTTTTTCCTTGGTTTATCAGCACTACTGCGCTCAACAAATCATTTGTTATGGCCGTTTCATTTTTAGCTTTTTGCTCTAAGTCATCCTCAAAAGAAAAAGCCAAAATCTCTTGATTTTTTTCACTTACCATCACAAAACCTTGTGGAGATAAATGAAAAACATAAGCTGAAATCATATTACTGTTCTCCAAGCTGATGTCATCTATTCTACTTATAGAAAAAACTTGTGATTTGCCTATTTGTTGCAGAAATTGCTGAACCACATTACTTGAAGAATGGTTCACACTCCCCTCTTGACTCCAGACAAGTATTCCTGAGATTAGAAATAATGCAATTAGTATGTGTTTTGTTATTCTCATGTGAAAAAAAGCAAATAAGCTTGCCTGAAATGAATATCAGGCAAGCTTGTTTATATATTTAGTTAAAAATTACTTTTCCTGTGTATTGTTGGTTGTCAATTGTAATGGTATATAGATATACCCCTTGCTGGACATTCATTTTATTTCTATTGATTGAAATTTGATGATTACCAACTGTTTGGCTTCCATAATTTTTAAAATAAACTGATTTACCAGTAATATCCAATAGATTAAACTGTACTTCAGCATTATTTAGTAATTGATAGTTTAATGTAGCCATATAAGTTGCTGGATTAGGATAAATAGCATCGATGGTTGCTAAATCATTTTCCCATTCCTGAATAGCAGTTTCAGAATGATCTTCAATATAATTCAACACTTCATAAAAAATATCTTCAGCATGTGGGCGAGAATCAATTCTAGCAGTTTCAAAAGCCCAAGTCATAATAATTCCTCTGGTATCATCATGCTTAAATAGAGCAGAATAATACATATCTAAAGGATAACCAACAGGGCCCATTTTATATTGTGGATGTGCACTACTTGTCACTTCAAAACCATCAACAAAATACATAGTAGTATAAGTCCACATAATAGGATCAACTTCTGAGGCACCGTTACCTTCTACTACATCTAGCTGAGGCACTCCCATATCACCATCATCAACTTTTGATTGTGCTGCATATTTGCTGATACCCATCACATCATAAATAAACTGACCTGCTTCATAATCAACTGGTGCTCCACCTTCAATGGCATACATAAAATCTAAACCTTGTATCCAAATATTACCTTTCATTTCGATGTAACTCATTAAATCCGCATTGAATTTATAGTTATTTGTATCGCTTACATCCCATAGTTTCAGGTTTACACCATCGTTACCTGTATACCAAATTACTAAATCGTAATTACTTAAAAGTACAATATCAGGAGCTGTTCCTGTTTCTAGAGTATTGTATACTTCATAATTAGCATCAATATTATAAAGAACAGTATCCAACTCTAAATAACGATCGGTACCATTAGCATTATCATTAACTAATAATACTTCAAAATCTGTATTATTTTCTTGATTAGTGATAATAATCTCAAGAGAGTCTACTACACCAGAACCATCAATTGCAGAGGCTAACACCCAGCAATTTCCATTTCCTATGATTGTTCCAGTAGCCGTTAATAAACCATCGTTACTAATACCAGCTACAGCTGTACTTGAAATACCTATTGACCATGTTACAACTTTATTATCAGCATCTTCTGGCAAAACAGCAGCATATAATTGAAGGCTAGCACCATCTTCTGTGATTTCAGTTACATCACCTTCAGAGCTTACCGTAATTTCTTCAACAGGAATACCTGCTCCACTACCAAACTGCTCAAAATAGGCTAAACCTTCGCCCATAAATGCGTCTATGTTTTCTTGAGAATCAAAACGAGCTGTTTCTGTGGTTGTTGTAATAATTTTAGCGTCACCTACTTCATTATATACCACACCATAATAATCAGAAAAATCGTATTCTGCAGGTCCCATAGTGTATAGACCGCTAGCATTATCTGTAATAGCTAATGCATCAGCATACCACATAGTAGAAAAAGCCCATAGTAATGGTGTCATTTCGAAAATTCCATTATCGGCAACCACATCAAATTGTGGAACACCATCAGAATAGAATCCATCATCTAGATGTGATTGAGCATGGTATTCTGCAATACCTAGATAATCATAAACAAAATCACCTTCTGCATAGACCGTTGGCACTTCAGGATATCTGTCATACAGAAAATCTAAACCTTGTAACCAAAGCATTCCACCATCGTTAAGGTAAGAAATAAGATTTTCGTTGTCGGTTTCTTCTCCTTCTTCTCCATCCCAGAAATATAAACCACCACCATCATTTCCAGTATACCAAACTAGAAGATCGAACCCATTCATCATTTCTAAAGAAGGAGCTGATGCTTCTGTAACAGCATCATAATAAGTATAATCATAACCGGCATTAGTAATTGCCTCTTTGATAACTTCTACTCTTTCCATATCATAGCCATTATCATTGACTAATAATATGCTTACTTGAGCATAAGTTAATTGGGTAGAAAATAGCATTGCTGCTAATGTCATTAATAAGTAAAATTTTTTCATATTGTATAAGTTTTTAGTTTTATACTCTTATGACGCTATAAATAGTGTTTTACCCCTAGTCAAGTGTAAAATATTTTTGGATAAATTAAATTAGCTTCTTATTCGATGTGAAAAACTTGGGTTAATTACTATTTTTGTAAAAAAAGATTCAACAATAAGTAATTCTAAGTACAATTATGAAAAGAATAATCTTTTTACTCGTCTTTGTTTCTTTAACTAGTGGACTATTTGCACAGTTCAGATCATTAAAAAAACGGAATCATACTGTAAACAAAGTATTAAAGAAAATTTCTGCATCAGATAATTTTAAAACAGCTGGTTTTGCATTTTATGCAATAGATATGAATACGGGAGAAACCATTGCTGAATTAAATCCAAATATGGCTTTAAAACCAGCATCAACATTAAAATTATTATCTACAGCAACTGCTTTAGAATTATTAGGGCCCGAATTTCAATTTGAAACAATACTTGAATATTCTGGAGTAATTGATAAAAAAACGCACTTTTTACAAGGCAACCTATTTATTAGAGGAGGAGGCGACCCCAGTCTAGGGTCAAAATATTTTGATTTAACAAAAGATAAGCAATTTCTAACAGACTGGGCACTAGCTATCAAAGAGCTTGGGATTGACTCTATAAGTGGGCGAATTATTGCTGATGCAAGAACTTACAGCTGGGATATTGTACCTCCTACATGGTCGTGGATAAATATGGGTAACTATTATGGAGCAGGTCCTTGCGGTTTATGTATTTATGACAACTACTATAGTGTTTACTTTAACACTGGTCATATCATTGGAGATACCGCTGAAATAGTAAAAGTGGTTCCCCATATACCAGGATTAAAATTTGACAACACCATAACTGCCGATTCTATTTCTTATGACGATGCTTATATATATGGCGCACCCTATTCAGCAATCAGATATGCTCGAGGCCAATTACCTATAGACAAGTCCTCTTTTTTAGTTAAAGGATCCATTCCTGACCCTGCATTTATCGCTGCAATTCAACTCGACTCCATTCTAAAGGTTAACCATATAAATATTCAGAAACAGCCAAGTACCATTCGTATTCTTGCACAAGAAAATGAAAAAGATAATAAAAAGAGAAAACCGTTCTATTCAACACTTTCACCTCAATTATATGAGATAATAGCACAAACCAACATCCATAGTATTAATCTTTTTGCAGAACACTGCCTTATTGAGGCTGGGATTAAATTAGGTGCAAAAGCAGAAACAACACCTGCAATTGATTCTTTGGTTAGTTATTGGAAAATAAATGGAATGGATACCCAAGGTTTGTCTTTATTCGATGGTAGTGGATTATCGCAGTATAATGCAATCACACCTCATCAATTAGTATATTTGTTAAGCTATATGAAAACTAAAAGTGAGCATTTTGATATCTTCTATAAATCTTTTGCCATTGCCGGAAAAACTGGTACAATAAAAAATATGTTTATCAACACAAGTGCAGAAGGTAAGCTACGAGCAAAAAGCGGAACATTAACTCGTGTTAAAGCATATTCAGGATATGTAACATCAAAATCGGGTAGAGAGATTGCATTTTCGATGGTAGCAAATAATTTTAGTGGGAAATCTCAGGAAGCCAGTGCCCAACTTGAAGAACTTATGGTTGCACTAGCTGAATTAAACAACTAAACCACTATGGACGGGAAGTGCCATAGGTTTATTTTACGAATAAAATCCGTTTCTATTTTATCCTAACTGGCTTAGAAGTCAGAAGCTAGAAGTCAGAGAACTTCTAGCTTTGGACTTATGATTGAGACCAATAAGAAACTTAATTTTTGGCATAAAAAAAGACCACCATATATTGGTAGTCTCAAAATATTTTTATAAAGAGTGATATTATACAGCAACCTCTACTTCTTCGCTTTGCCATAAACCATGCTTAGTGCAATAAGCGTGAGCTATAAGTTTCATTCCTTTTTGTGGAACAATATAAAAGTCTACTTCCAGATTAGATGGAGCATTTCCTTGTGATCCAGCTGTAAATGTAGCTTCAGCCAATAGCGTTTCTCTATTCCATAATTGAACATGCTGAATAAAATGATCAAAATCATCCGGATGCTTATACTCATCACCTACCATTACTTTTACTTTGAATTTTTCACCTGCTGTTGCATTGCTATCACAGTGGATAAAAGCAGAATGTCTGTCAATATAGTCTTTCTTTGATTCTCTCTCAATTTGAGAAATGTCTTCGTACCTATTAATCTTCATTTTTGTTATTTTTAATTAGTTTAAATTAAAACAAAGGTAATATTTTGTTTTGTATTGTCATAATTAAACTGCATTTTTTTACAAAAAAGATGCTATCTTATTGATAATAACATCTGTAGCTCCTGATTTTGATTTCACATATTCTTTTGAATCAAAAACTATTTTTTCATATTGTTTTTCCTCTTTTTGGATATTCTCAAACTTTTTTACTAACTCTTGTTCATTTTCAAAAACCTGAGCTACTCCAATTTGCAATAAGTCTTTTGCTTCTTGAAATTTACGAAAATTTGGGCCAATAAAAACAGGCATTCCGAAAGTGGCGGCTTCTAATGTATTATGTATTCCTGCGCCAAAACCTCCACCAATCAAAGCATAATCAGCATATTGATATAAGGAAGATAACATTCCCATTGTATCCACAATCAATACTTGGTGATTTGCCACTTCTTCAAGATTAGCTTTAGAATAAAGAACCGGATTTTGAAACAAAGATTCTATTTCTCCAATATGTGCTTGATCAATGATATGGGGAGCTATTAAGATCTTTAATTCAGGATTTTGATGAACCAATTCCAGTAAATATTTCTCATCTTGAGCCCAGGTACTGCCAGCCAAGAAAAGTTTTTTCTGTTGCTTAAAGGCTGCTACCATAGCGTTTGGCTGTGCCTGAGTTGCAATAGCCAACACCCTATCAAAACGAGTATCACCAGATACACTTACCTGCTGTATACCAATATCTTTAAGCAACTTCAATGATTCTTTATTTTGCACAAAAAAATGAGTAATACTCTTTAAATGTGATTTTTGCCAAACTCCAGATTTTTTGAAGAAATGTTGTGTGTGTCGAAAAATAGCACTGATAAAAAAGCTTGGTATTTGCCTTTTATGTAATTCATTAATATAGTTAAACCAGAATTCATATTTAATAAATACAGCAATTTTAGGTTGTACAATAGAAATGAATTTCTGAGCATTTCCAGGAGTATCAATAGGAAGATAATATACAAAATCAGCCAAAGCATCATTTTTCCTCACCTCATAACCTGAAGGTGAGAAAAAAGTAAGTACAATTTTATATTGAGGATAATCTCTTTTTAAACTTTCAATAACAGATCTTCCCTGCTCAAACTCACCAAGAGAAGCGCTATGAATCCATATTGTTTTGCTGGAATTATTAGCGAAATCTTTTTCAATTATACTCAATAAATTCCTACGACCATTAACCCATAATCTAGCCTTTTCTTTAAAGACTGATGCTATGTGAATGGCAAAACTATATAAAAGAATTCCTATGGTATATATTAATCTCATCAATATCAATTTCTCAAACTATTACTCTTCACCCTTTTCTCATTGCCCTAATAGTAATACATTTTCTTTGGTGCTCTTCCAAAAAGAGGAATCATCCAACTCACTTTTAATCCAAAAAACAGATCTAAGCGCGAATTAGATTCACCACCCATCGTATCAAAATTATATCTTTTTGTTTTTGTAAAAGCTTGAATAGCCTCCGCACCCACTTTAAAATTCCATAATCGACTATCACCCATAAAAAATAGGCCAATCTCCTCTGTTATGGCAAAGCCTTCTGTAAATCTATCATATCCTTTCTTATAATCACCACCCAATTGCATGACATTATTATTTTCAACATCCCAACGAATTTTATGCTGAATATAGCCTGCTCCAAAATTAAAAAATAAACCTGAATTGGGATTCATTCCAAACATCGGAAATACCTTTCCTACCTTTGCAAACAAAGTAAACCCACGCTCCATAGGTCTAACATTAGCGTACATGCCATCTAAACCAATCATATAGCCATCTTCGGTAGAAATTCCTGAAATAATTTCATCGGAATATTTTGCATCATTTCCAAAAATGAAGTTCATCTCAGCTGTCCACATCCAGTTCTTATCGGTTTTAAAAGTAACACCTGGCCCTATTGTTGAATTATGCCCATAACGTTCTGCCATATCTCCTCCAGGAAATTGATAAGCATAAGTTACATAAATAATAAAAGTAGAAATGGTAGAATCTTTCACATTCACCTGAGATTGAGCAGATTTAGGTATACTTAATAAACTTACAAAAGCTATTACTAAGATCCAGATATGTTGTTTTACTAATTGCATTTACTAAAAGTTTGTGAACGCAAATATAAGGATAAACCGAAAAGAAAAAAGAGAAAAGATTAGTCATAACACTGAGTGTTTTTAGGCAAAAAAAACAATCTCAATTCATAGCTTTTCTATATCTTTGCACTCAATTCTTAAAAATATAGATTATGAATATTCCAATGGTAGATTTACAAGGGCAATACAAACGCCTTAAATCAGAAATTGATACTGAAATACAAAAAGTTTTAAATACTTCATCGTATATCAATGGTCCTGCAGTTCAAGAATTTGCAAGCGATATGGAAAAGTATTTAGATGTAAAGCATGTGATTCCATGTGCCAATGGTACCGATGCACTTCAAGTAGCTATGATGGGCTTGGGTTTAAAACCAGGTGACGAAGTAATCACTACTTCTTTTACTTTTATTGCTACTGCTGAAGTCATTGCTCTTTTAGGATTGACCCCTGTTTTGGTTGATGTTTTAGAAGACACCATGAATATTGATCCCGAAGCTATTAAAAAGGCCATTACTGATAAAACAAAAGCTATTGTGCCTGTACATTTATTTGGCCAGGTAGCTAATATGGACGAGATTATGGCTATTGCCAAAGCCCACAATTTATTTGTGATTGAAGATAATGCACAAGCTATTGGGGCCAATTATACTTTTGCCAATGGAGACACTAAGAAAGCTGGAACCATAGGAAACGTAGGCTGTACCAGTTTTTTTCCATCTAAAAACTTAGGAGCTTATGGCGATGGTGGAGCTATTTTCACCAATGATGATGAATTAGCTGCTCAACTTAAAGTTATTGTAAATCATGGTATGACTGTTCGTTATTATCACGATTATGTAGGTGTAAATTCCCGATTAGATAGTATGCAAGCAGCTGTACTAAAAGTAAAGCTTCCACATCTTGATGAATTTGCTAAAGCCAGAAATTTTGCTGCAAACTATTATAATACTGCTTTTGCTGATTGTGAAAAAATCACTACTCCTATAACTGCTTCTTTTACTGATCATGTTTATCATCAATATACTATGAAGTTACATAATGTAGATAGAGATGCATTACAGCAACACTTATTTGATAAAGGCATAGCCAATGCCGTTTATTATCCTGTTCCGCTTCATCTACAAAAGGCATATCAAGATCCAAGATATACTGCTGGTGATTTTCCGGTAACTGAAAAGCTTTCAGCAGAAGTAATGTCTTTACCTATGCATACTGAATTTACAGAAGAACAATTAAAATATGTTACTGACGCTGTTTTGGAGTTTATAAAAAAATAAAATGAGAAATACGAAAGCCTATTTTGCAGTGGTAATAGCCATGTTAATTTGGGCTTTCTCCTTTATTTGGTCAAAGCAAGCATTATCTACTTACGATCCCTTAAGTGTTTTGTCACTGCGCTTACTCTTGGCCTCCCTTCTATTATTTATTATTGGTTTTCTCACTGGAAGACTGAATAAGATTATGCGAACCGACTGGAAGCTCTTTCTGGTTTTAAGCTTTTGGGAGCCTTTTCTGTATTTTATTGGCGAAAACTATGGATTACAAAGAGTTTCTCCAACGGTTGCATCAGTAATGATGGCTAGCATTCCTATCTTTTTACCTTTAGTTGCTTGGTTTTCTACTCGTGAAAAAATCACCCTAACAAAAACAAGCGGAACAATACTTAGTTTTTTAGGTGTTTTTCTTGTGATCATTAACGAAAAAATGGAGCTTGTGGCTGATATATGGGGAATACTACTTCTACTAATGGCTGTATTCTCTACTTTAGGATATTCTGTTTTAGTGAACAAACTAGCTCATAAATACAATGCTTATACTATTGTAAGCTACCAAAGTCTTTTCGGATTACTAGCTTTTATTCCTTTGTTTTTCACTTTTGAATTTCACAAAACCTGGGAAACTGGTTTTATTTGGGAGGCCATATCACCTATTATCTATTTAGCTGTTTTTGGTTCTTCCGTTGCTTTTATCTTATTTACATACAGTATAAAAATACTAGGTATCACACGCTCCGGTATCTTTACCAATATTATTCCAGTTTTTACTGCTTTCTTTTCTTTTGCATTTTATGGAGAACGATTACTAGGTATTAATTATCTGGGTATTATAATCGTGGTTTTAGGTTTGTATATTGCTCAATTGAAGTTTAAAAAAAATACATCAGGGCTATTATGATTTAATTTGCTTATTTTCATTGAGGCTATTAATTATTGCATAAACACTAACTGCAGCTAATTTTGCTGTCCTGTTATCCTGATCAAATCGTGGAGAAACTTCCGCAATATCCAAACTAATTACTTTATTTGTTTTTAATATCTTTTTTAAAAATTTGAGGACAATTTCCGGATCCATACCAAATGGTTGCAATGAAGAAACCCCAGGTGCAGAAGATGAGTTAAATACATCACTACAAATAGTAACATATATATACTTGTATTTTTTGATAAAATTGTTTATTTTATAGGATATGTTTGTGAAATTAGATCCCACAAAATCCTTAGCTAGAGTATATTCAACACCAAGAGAATCTGCTTTTTTAAAAAGGCTTATTGTATTAGCAGATGCTTGAACTCCCAAGCACATATATGCAAACTCTCGATTTTCTGTCACACATTTGTCTGCAATTTGAG
>JAOZUW010000104.1 GCA_029938465.1 Bacteroidales bacterium
GGGACGACCTGTCTTTTAAAATCATTGGAGGGTTTACGAAAGCTTAGGGAGGTCTGGATAGCTCCGACGATAGGAGGAGATCCTCCAGCCGAACTTAGTTTTTGTAAATTCGTAGATGGTTTTAAAAACCAGTCTTGAATTTTTGGAACTTTTTTTTCAAGAAAAAAGTGCAGAGAAAAAGCAATCTTTGGGATGTGCTTTGGTGGGAAGCATTTTAACCGAGAAGCATTCTTGAATACAAAGCGAAAAGCTACTTTTTCTTTTTTTGTGGTTGTATAAATAGCTTATTATTACTGTGTAGGAGAGATGCGTAATCAGCTAACGCGGATTTAAGGTGCAAATCTGTGTGAGCTGGTTTAAAATTTAAAGAAATCAGCTCGCTAGAAATTGTTTTCCGAGTGTATAATTCATGACTAACTTACCACAACTAAAAAATATGGGTAAATATCTGGGATACAGTTGCATATGGCGCACGGAAAATATTTCCGCGCTAGCGGGAATGTAAGAAAAGAGCTATTGATTATTGCTCTATTTCTTTACAAAAATTCGCTTCACACGTTGTGAAATGCCTGTAATAATTTCGTAAGAAATGGTTTGTCCTATTCTAGCCATTTCATTCACATGTTCCTGATTATCAAAAACAACAACTTCATCACCTTCCTGGCAGCTGATTTCCGAAATATCAATCATACACATATCCATACAGATATTTCCAATGATTAAGGCTTCTTTTCCAGCAATCTTTACTGCATACCTACTATTTCCCAAGTTGCGTTGAATGCCATCGGCATAACCTATAGGAATGGTGGCTATCTTCATTCTTTTATTTGCTATAAATGCACGGCTATATCCTACGCTATCACCCGATTGTATTTCTCTTATTTGTAGAATGGTGGTTTTTAAACTGCTAATATTTTGTAGGTTTTGTTGATCTATGGCATTTGGTGAGAAACCATACATTCCAATACCAATTCGCACCATATTCATTTGGTATTCTGGAAAGTGAGAGATGCCGGCCGAATTAGATATATGTATAAGAATATCCTCATTAAATGAAGATCTTATTTGATGGGCCATTTTATTGAAAGTAGCCACTTGCTGGTGTGTGAAATCGCTGAGCTTAACATCATCCGTAGCAGCTAAATGGCTAAATATAGATTGTATTTTTAATGTACTATTCTTCTGAATTTTTTGAATAAGTTCTGGTATGTCATTCTGTGTAAAACCTAATCTATTCATTCCAGAATCCAATTTAAGATGAATTTTAAGCTGTTTAGGGGTGTTTGTGTCGTTTAGATATTTAATGACGGAATCTAATATTTTAAAATTATAGATTTCAGGCTCTAAACCAAATTTCAATAGTTGAGGGAGATTATCTTCCAATGGAATCAAAACTATAATAGGTGTCTTAATACCTGCTTTTCGCAGTTGAACTCCTTGTTGTGTATAAGTTACACCTAAATAGTCTACGGAATTACTAACTAAGGTTTTGGCTATTTCGTAAGTGCTGCTACCGTATGAAAAAGCCTTAACCAAAGCCATTATTTTAGTTTCAGCTTTTAGTTTCTTTTTAAAATAATTAAAATTAGCAGCTACAGCATCTAAATCTACTTCTAAATGGGCATGATGAGTATGATGTTGCAGTAGGGTGTTAATTTTTTCAAAGGTAAAAGAGGAATGACCAGTAATAAGAATGCTTTCATCTTGCAGATTAGAAAAATTAAATTCTTGAAGAAAAACACTGGTGTTTTCATAAAAATCTTTTTTCGTATTAAACTTATCTGCATTTTGTTTTATTGATGATCCTATACCAATAATTCTAGTTATTCCTTGCGTATTTAGAAATTCTGAAATATCTTGGTAGGTGATGTTTTTAGCAGAGGGGATATCAGAAAGAATAATGCTTTTTTGTGAATGATTAGATTGCTGTGATAAAAAGTCTACAGCCGTTTTTAGTGAATCTACAGAGAAGGCTCTCTTGTCGTAAATAACACTGCAATTTTGTATTCCTTTTGTTAATTCTAATGCCATTCGGTCAACTTAAATAGGTTTTTTTATTAAGGTTTTGCAGAAGAGCTTATTTTAGTATTACACACATTATTAAATGCTTAAGCCATCTGTTTCTTCTTCACTATCTTTTAGCATAGAAGAAATATCTTCATCATTTGCTTGTTCTTGTTGTGCTTTTGTCATTAAAGGATTACTATTTATTTCCTTATAGTTTTTACGATTTTCAATGATATCTGCTGCCAGATATATGGCTTGTCGTAAACTGCTTTCTGAAGCAATATTTTTTCCGGCAATATCAAAAGCAGTACCATGTGCTGGTGAAGTTCTTACTACAGGAAGGCCAGCAGTAAAGTTTACGCCATCTTCAAAGCATAATGTTTTAAACGGAATAAGTCCTTGATCGTGATACATAGCCAAAATGGCATCAAAATTTTTATAATTGGAAGAAGCAAAAAAGCCATCTGCAGCATAAGGCCCAAAAACCAACATCTTCTTTTTCTGAGCTGCTTCAATGGCTGGTATAATTATTTCTTCTTCTTCGTTTCCAATCAAACCATTATCCGAAGCATGTGGATTTAATCCTAAAACAGCAATTCTAGGGTTTCTGATTCCAAAATCATATTTCAAAGACTGATGTAATACACTTAATTTAGATAAAATGAGCTCTTTGTTAATAGAGGAAGACACTTCTTGTATAGGTATATGGCCAGTTACTACTCCAATTCTTATAGAGTTAGATACCAAAAGCATCAAATAATCTCTTGTTTTAAAATAGTCTGCCAAATAGCCTGTATGACCAGCAAATTTAAAATCATCAGATTGTATGTTGTGTTTATCTATAGGCGCTGTAACTAAAGCTTGTATATGTTTTTTCGATAAATCAGAAACTGCTTTCTCCAAAGCCAAAAAAGATAGTTTTCCGGCAGAGGTAGTGCTTTTCCCTGTTTCTACTTTTATTTCATCCTGAGTAATGTTGAGTATATTTAGTTTGTTGAGTTGAGTTTTGTCTGTACGCTTTATATTATTGAAGCTGATTCGAGGTAAGTTGAGTGAGTTTTGATAATAAGAAATCATTTTTGAAGATCCATAAACCACACAATTAAACATTTCATTCATTCTATCATCATTCAATGCTTTGATAATAATTTCGTAGTTGATTCCATTTATATCTCCATGACTAATGCCTATTAAAGGTCGGTAGTCGGAATGTTTTCTTTTTTCCATAGATATTTTTTTGCAAAGATAGATTATTTGTTGTTTTGAACCTCAAAGTAAATAAGTAAATCTTGAGTCGAACAGAGGTTTTTATATCTTTACAGAAAAAAAAGAATGATACTAAGAGGAAATATTGTTGATATTGTTGGCGAGAAGATATTTAAAGGTGAACTACATATTGCCCAAGGGAAAATTGAGAAAATAATTAAAAATGCTGAAATAGAAGAAGAAGAGTATATATTACCTGGATTAGTAGATGCTCATATTCATATTGAGAGTAGTATGCTTATTCCTTCAGAGTTTGCGCGATTAGCTTCGGTTCATGGTACTGTTGCCACGGTTTCCGATCCACATGAAATAGCTAATGTTTTAGGTATCAAAGGAGTTGATTTTATGATTGAGAATGCAGCTAAAACACCTTTTAAATTCTATTTTGGAGCTCCAAGTTGTGTGCCAGCAACTTCATTTGAAACCTCAGGAGCATCTATTAATAGTCAGGAAATAGAGCAGTTGCTTTCTCGAAAAGAGATCAAATATTTATCAGAGATGATGAATTTCCCTGGTGTATTAAATGACGATAAAGAAGTGCTGGCTAAAATAGCTGCAGCTAAAAAATATAATAAGCCTGTAGATGGGCATGCTCCGGGTTTAAAAGGGAAAGATGCAAAAAAATATGTCGATGCTGGAATATCTACTGATCATGAGTGTTTTACCATAGAGGAAGCTCTGGATAAAATAAACAGTGGAATGTATGTTCAAATACGAGAAGGAAGCGCTGCCAAAAATTATCATGCCTTAGCCCCTTTATTGCATACACATCATAAATATATTATGCTTTGCTCGGATGACAAACATCCCAATGATTTGCAAAAAGGACATATGAATGAATTGGTAAAGAGAGCAATAGGGGATGGTTATGATGTAATGAAGGTATTGCAAAGTTGTATTTTAAATCCAATAAAACATTATGGACTAGAGGTTGGTATGCTGCAGGAGAAGGATGCTGCTGATCTCATTATCGTAGATGACTTGAAAAATTTTAATGTAAAGGCAACTTATGTTGATGGACAGTTAATTGCAGAGAATGGTCAAACGAAAATTGCTTCAGTTAATGAAGAGGCGGTTAACCA
The DNA here is from genome assembly GCA_029938465.1 of Bacteroidales bacterium. Taxonomy (GTDB): domain Bacteria; phylum Bacteroidota; class Bacteroidia; order Bacteroidales; family UBA12170; genus UBA12170. The sequence continues at coordinate 4,356 of JAOZUW010000104.1, forward strand.
TTTTTTTACGAATGAAATAAATGAAAATGATATTGAAACTCCTGCCAAAGCTGGAAAAGCTAATATCATTCAAGCTGTTGATGGGGAATTGATTACGCCTAAAGTAATAGATTTTTTAAAAGTAGAAAACGATTTATTTGTTAGCGATATTGATAAAGATACCCTTAAGATTCTGGTGTTAAACCGTTATGAAAAAGCTAAACCAGCCTTAGGTTTTATTAGAGGTTTTGGTTTTAAGAAAGGTGCTATTGCTTCCAGCGTTGCCCACGATAGTCATAATATAGTAGCAGTAGGAGTATCTGACAGAGAAATAGTAAAAGCCGTTAATTTAGTGATAAAAGAAAAAGGGGGAGTAGCCTGGGTTAATGGTGAGGAATCAGAGGTATTGCCTCTGCCAGTAGCTGGTTTAATGTCGAATAAAAAAGGGCATATTGTAGCTAATCAATACGATCATTTGGATAGCTTAACGAAGAATGTTTTGGGTTCAAAGTTAAATGCACCATATATGACTTTGTCTTTTATGGCATTATTGGTTATTCCTGAAATAAAATTAAGTGATAAAGGATTGTTTGATGGCATCAATTTTTTATTTTTTGAAGATGATTAGAATACTTATAAACTGATATAAAAGAGGTTTAGCCAAATGCTTTTTTGTATTTTTGCCCTATTAGTCTGTTAATAATGAATACAACCTTAAAGCTTGTTTATGAATAAAGTAGATTTTAACCTCGAAGAATTAGAGAATGCCGCTGAAAAACTAAAAGCTATTGCGCATCCAATTCGTATAGCCATTATTGAAATGCTGGATGCTAATGGTAGCTTATGTGTAAGCGACATTTTTGAAAAATTAGAAATTGAACAGGCTACAGCTTCACATCATCTAAATATTTTGAAAAACCGAGGTATTCTGAGATCAGAACGTATAGGTAAAAAAATAAATTATAGCTTAAATAGTGAAATTATTAGTGAAATTATTCAATGTTTAAGTCGCTGTAATTCTTAAATTCTAGTTTTTAACCCATCATAGAATCTTGTAATATTATAGAATGGGCTTAGGTTAACAATAAGGTGAATTCTTTTATCTAATCAAAAAAAAAGATACCGTTTTGCAATCGTTTTAAAGCATATTTGCAACTATAACGATAGCTTTTTCCACACCATCAGGATTTTTACCACCAGCAGTGGCAAAATGTGCTTGTCCGCCACCACCGCCTTGTATTTCTTTCGCTGCTGCACGTATCATATCACCTGCCTTGAGCTTTGTTTTCTCAATAGCTTCAGTTCCTAATGCAATAGTTAAGCTGGCTTTTCCATTTTGGCGACTAGCTAATGCTAAAACTAAATCAGGAAATTGTTTGGTAAGCTGAAAAGCTAAATTCTTAATGCTACCAGCATCCAAATCAACAACTTTTCCTAAAAAATGAATTTCACCTTTTTCTTCTATTGCATTTAATAAATCTTTCTTCTCATTTTCAGATTTCTCACGTAGCAATTGATCTACCTCTTTTTGTAGTTTCTTCTGATCCTCAATGATATTCTGTACACCTTTAACAATATCTTTTTGGTTTTTTAGCATTGATTTGATGGATTCCACAGTTTCCAACTGATCATTTAAATAATGCCTTGCTTTTTCGCCTGTATACGCTTCTATTCTTCTGATTCCCGCAGCAATAGCACCTTCGTGAATAATTTTAAACAATGCAATTTGGCCTGTTGCCTCCACATGAGTTCCTCCGCAAAGCTCTACTGAATCGCCAAATTTGACTACTCTTACCAAGTCACCATATTTTTCTCCAAATAACATCATAGCACCTTTATCTTGTGCTTCTTCTATGGGTACTTGATTATCAATTTGTGCAAGATTATTGGATTGAATAGCTGCATTTACTAGAGCCTCTACAGCATCAATTTCTTCTTTTTCCATTTTCTGAAAATGCGAGAAATCAAAACGAAGATAATCGGCATTAACTAAAGAGCCTTTTTGCTCTACATGTGTACCTAAAATATCACGTAAAGCTTTGTGCATTAGATGTGTAGCCGTGTGGTTATTGGTAGTGTTTTTGCGCTTCTTGGTATTGACAACAGCTGTGAATCCAGCCTCCATGTTTTTAGGTAATTCTTTGCAAATATGGATATATAAATTATTCTCTTTTTTAGTATCTATGATGCTTGTTTTACCAAATTTATTTTCGATATATCCAGTATCACCAGCTTGACCACCTGCCTCGGCATAAAAGGGAGTAAGGTTAAAAACCAATTGGTAAAAAGTATTTTTTTTACTTATTATTTTTCTATATTTAGTGATATGAACTTTGGCTGTTAAATGTTCATATCCAATAAACTCTTCTATATCATCTTCTGATAAAACAATCCAATCGTCTGTTTTGGAGTGAGCTGCATTTTTAGAACGATCTCTTTGGGCTTGCATTTCTTCATCAAATTCTTTTTTGCTTACACTAAGATCTTTTTCTTTAAGAATAAGTTCCGTTAAGTCAAAAGGGAAGCCAAAAGTATCATATAATTCAAAAGCTTCTTTTCCGTTAACTACTTTATAACCCTTTTTAGAGATTTCATTAATTATTTTATCTAAACGTTGAATCCCAGTGCTAAGGGTTTTTAAAAAGGAATTTTCCTCCTCCATCATCACTTTTTCAATAAGCTGTTGTTGTTTGATTAATTCTGGGAAAAAACCACCCATTTCTTTAACAAGAATAGGTAGCAATTGATATATAAAAGCCTCTTTAAAGCCAAGGAAGCTATAACCGTATCTAACGGCACGACGTAATATACGTCTAATCACATAACCAGCTCCAGTATTCGATGGGAGTTGTCCATCAGCAATAGCAAAAGCAATAGCTCTTAGGTGGTCAGAGATAACCCGCATGGCAATATCTTTCTCTTCATCAAGTCCGTATTTATAGCCACTCATTTGAGCAACTTGCTGTATCAAAGGTTGAAAAATATCAGTATCGTAATTAGAGGTAACGCCCTGAATAGCCATAGTTAAGCGTTCAAAGCCCATACCTGTATCAATATGTTTGTTTGGCAGAAGTTCTAGTTCACCTGAAGCTTTTCGGTTATACTGAATAAAAACTAAATTCCATACTTCAACAACTTGAGGATGATCCATATTGACCAATTCTACTCCAGATGTTTTTGCTCTTTCAGCATCAGATCTTAAGTCAATATGTATTTCGGAGCATGGACCACAAGGACCTGTTTCTCCCATTTCCCAAAAGTTGTCTTTTTTATTTCCGTTAAGAATTCGATCATCAGGTATCAGTTTGTTCCAGTACCCATAAGCTTCATCGTCTTTTTTTGTGCCATCTTTTTTATCGCCTTCAAAAACAGTAACATATAGCCGATCTTTATCGAGTTTTAATTGGTCAGTCAGTAATTCCCAAGCCCATTCAATAGCTTCTTTTTTAAAATAATCACCAAATGACCAGTTTCCTAGCATTTCAAACATAGTATGGTGGTAGGTATCGTGACCTACTTCTTCCAAATCGTTATGTTTTCCTGAAACTCTAAGGCATTTTTGGCTATCAGCTACTCTAGAGCTTATCGCTTTTCCGTGACCTAAAAACACTTCTTTAAATTGGTTCATACCCGCATTTACAAACATTAAAGTGGGGTCGTTCTTCATCACCATAGGTGCTGAAGCTACTATTGTATGTTGTTTTGATTTAAAAAAATCAATAAACTGTTTTCGTATTTCTGCTGATTTCATTTCCTAACATTTTTCGTCTATTTGATTTAGTTATCATAATTGAATCAAATAGTATTCTTTTTTCAGTTTGCAAATTTAGTTTATTTCATTAAATTTGTTCCATAATAAGTAAAGGATTTTTTTTAAATAGAATGGCAAAAAATTTATATTTTTTTAATCGTAAAACTTTGCAATACGAAAAGCTGAAGCCTAGCATTAAAAATAGGCTTTTGCGTGTGCTATCTACGGTTTTTACAGGGATTCTGTTTTCAGGTGTAGTTTTGATTATAGCCTATTCTTTCTTTAGTTCACCAAAGGAAATGATGCAAGAAAGGGAATTGCAACAATATAAATTGCAGTATAATGCTTTAAGTACAAGACTTGAGAGCTTGGAAGATGTGGCTGAAAATTTGCAGGATAGAGATGATAATATTTATAGAATTATATTTGAGGCCGAACCTGTTCCGGGAGAGATACGACAAGGAGGAATTGGTGGAAGTGATCGCTATGCAAGACTTAAGGGTTATAAAAACAGTGAGTTGATTATAAAGACAACACAAAAAATGGATGAGCTAAGCAATAAATTGTATGTGCAATCTCATTCCTATGATGAAGTGTTTGATATGGCAAAAAACCTGGATCAAATGACGGCTTGTATTCCAGCCATTCAGCCTATTCATGATAAATATAAAAGACGTATTTCTTCTTTTTATGGTTATAGAATTCATCCCATTTATAAACGAAGAGTTTTTCATGATGGCTTAGATTTTTCAGCTCCTATGGGTACTGAAATTTATGCTACTGGGGATGGTGTTGTTGAAAAATCTAGTCGCTCCAGTTATGGATATGGAAATGTAATAACCATAAATCACGGCTATGGTTATAAAACAGTTTATGCTCATTTAAAGGATATTAATGTACGCCGTGGGCAAAAAGTGAAGCGAGGTCAAGTGATTGGTACTGTTGGAAATAGTGGTTTGTCAACAGCTCCTCATTTACATTATGAAGTGATAAGAAACAACAGAAAGGTTAATCCAATTTACTATTTCTTTAATGATTTAAAACCAGAAGATTACGAGAAAATTATTAATGTGGCTAAAAACTCAGCGGGAGGAAGTTCCTTATAAAAAGCACTTAAAATATAATGATGCAGAAAGAGACAGATGATAAGCTGTATTACACTATTGGGGAAGTGGCAGAAATGTTTCAGGTAAATACTTCTTTGGTTCGCTTTTGGGAGAAAGAGTTTGTTCAAATACGCCCAAAAAAGAATAAGAAGGGGAATAGGCTGTTTACCAAAAGGGATGTGGATCGTTTTCATTTGATATACCATTTGGTGAAAGAAAAAGGTTATACGCTAAATGGAGCTAAGGAAATACTAGCACAAGAATCGAAAAAAGAAAAACTGGATACTGAAGTGGAAGTAGTAAAAACATTGAAAAATACCCGTTCCTTTTTATTAAAGCTGCGCGATTCATTGTAGGGGAAGGGGACTTTATTTATTGGTCTCAATCGTTAGTTAAAACTCTGCCTTGCCATCCCTATCGGGAGGAAATCCAGCAGGCAGGTATGCACTTTTAGTGTAAT
>JAOZUW010000105.1:0-3843 GCA_029938465.1 Bacteroidales bacterium
ATTGACTTCAGCTATTTTTAATTCCGTCTTGCCTGAGGCGAGATGCAATAAAAAATGAGCTTCGTCACTGGATGCCAATGCTTTACTCTCGAAATATCCCGTTAACTTTAAACAAGTTCATAGAATATATACTTTCAGAAATATCTCTTCAATAAAAAAGCCACAAATGCACAATTAGTGAATTAGTGCACTTGTGGCGTATAGATCAAAAGATTATTTCTAATCAATTATTTATTTATATCAGCATAATGGCCATAAAAACCTATAATTGCTTCAATACCATTATAAAACTGCTCTAAAGGAAAGTTCTCATTGGGTGAGTGAATAGCGTCAGCCTCTAAGCCAAATCCCATTAATACAGATTTAATACCTAAAATTTTCTCAAAATCAGAAATAATTGGAATACTACCACCACTACGTACAGGTACTGGTCGCTTGCCATATAAATCCTCAAGTGCTTTTTCTGTTGCTTTATAAGCATCCATTTCGATAGGACAAACATATCCATAGCCACCATGCAATGGCGTAACCTTCACTTTTACACTTTTTGGAGCAATACTTTCAAAATGATCTTTAAACAACAAAGAGATTTTTTGATGATCTTGGTTTGGAACTAAACGTGTAGAAATTTTAGCATAAGCCTTTGATGGAAGTACAGTTTTAGCTCCTTCACCAGTGTAGCCACCCCAAATACCACATACATCAAAACTTGGTCGGATACCTGTTCTTTCACTTGTAGTATATCCTTTTTCACCTGCCAACTCTTCCACATCAATAGCATCTTTATAGTCCTGCTCATTAAATGGAGCTCTTCCTAAAAGTTCTCTTTCTTCAGTTGAGACTTCCATTACATCATCATAGAAACCAGGAATTGTTATTCTACCATTTTCATCTTGCATTTGAGCTATCATTTTAGCCAATACATTAATTGGATTAGCCACTGCACCTCCAAAAAGCCCACTGTGCAAATCGCGATTTGGACCAGTAACTTCCACTTCCCAATATGCCAAGCCTCGTAAACCAGTGGTAATAGATGGGATATCCGGAGCAATCATACCTGTATCTGAAACTAAAATAACATCAGCTTTTAGCATATCAATATTGTCTTTACACCATTTTGGTAAGCTAGGAGATCCTACTTCTTCTTCCCCTTCAATCATAAACTTAACGTTTACTTTCAAGAGATCATATTTTACCAAATACTCAAATGCTTTGGCATGCATAAAACCCTGACCTTTATCATCGTCAGCACCACGAGCCCAAATTTTACCATCTCGAATTTCTGGCTCAAATGGCTTAGAATCCCATAATTCAATAGGATCAACGGGCATCACATCCATATGCGCATAAACCAATACCGTAGGCAATGCCGGATCAATAATTTTCTCACCATAGGTAACCGGATTTCCTTCGGTTTCGTATATTTCTGCCTTATCGGCACCTGCTTCTAAAAGTAGCTTTTTCCAATACTCAGCTGCTTTATACATATCGGGTTTATGATCAGCAATAGAGCTAATAGATGGAATACGAATCAATCCAAATAACTCTTCTAAAAAGCGTTCCTTATTGGATTCAATATAATTTTTAACTTCTGACATAACTTTTTATTTATATAGTTGTTTTTATTTATTTATATATTCTCGATATTGTTTTAAAATTAATCCATTGGCCAATCCTATTCGAGGCACAAAAATATAAGGAATCCCCATCTTTTTTAAAATAAAAAGATAAAGAGATGCAGCAGGTTCAATAACATCAGCTCTATCTGGTCGAAATCCCCATCGTTTTATTCTTTGCTCCACATTTAGTATACGTATTTTATCATATGCCAACTCTAAATCAACTGTTTTAAGCTGCTTATTCTCCATATTACCAAACATCTTGCACAGTTTGTTAATATTTCCGCCAGTGCCAATTATATGAAAATTCAAGAACTCTTTTTCATATTCCTGAAGCCAAGAAAACATTTCGTAACGTAAATCATCATCTACCTGTCCTTGTAATAACCGAAGTGTTCCTATTTTAAAAGATTTTTGTTTCATCAAAACACCATTCCTTTCAATAGAAAGCTCTGTACTACCTCCACCCATATCCATATATAAAGAAAATGGTTTAGGCGATTTGAACATTAATTTACTATTACTTCTTATAATTTCTGCTTCTTTTTTACCATCAATAATTTTAATCTTTAAGCCTGTTTCCTTTTTTACTTTTTTTATCAGTTCGTCACTATTTTTAGCTTCACGCATTGCTGCAGTAGCATATATTTTATAGGAAATAGGATCATAAACATCCATTAACAGTTTAAAAGCTTTCATGGTTTTTATAAAATCCTTGGCTTTTTCTTTGCTTATTTTGTTATTACTGTACACATCTTCTCCCAAACGGGTAGGGATACGTATCATAGAAGCCTTATCAATTTTAATTACCCCTCTTTTCTCGTATGCATTAGCAAAAAGCAAACGAGCAGCATTGGATCCAATATCTATAGCAGCAAAAAGCATAATAAATTTTAAGCTCCAAAAATAATAAAAATAATACCTTTGCACAAAAAATATATAAATGACACTATCAGCTCTTAATGCCATCTCTCCCATTGATGGAAGATATAGAAGTAAAACCGAAAAATTAAGTCAATTCTTTTCCGAAGAAGGCTTGATAAAATACCGCGTACAGGTTGAGATTGAGTATTTTATAGCCTTATGTGAGATTCCATTACCTCAGCTTAGCGATTTCAATAATGCTTTGTTTTCCGATTTAAAAAACATCTATCAGCAGTTTAATGTGGCTGATGCCTTACGTATTAAAGAAATTGAATCCGTAACTAATCACGATGTTAAAGCTGTTGAATATTTTATAAAAGAGAAATTTGATGATTTAGGCTTAGAAAAATACAAAGAATTTATCCATTTTGGATTAACTTCACAAGACATAAATAATACGGCAACTCCAAATAGCTTAAAAGATGGTTTTGAACAGGTTATTCTGCCAGAACTTCTGGACTTAACAGAAGATCTGAAAAATAAAGCCAATGAATGGAAAAATATTCCAATGTTGGCTCGCACACACGGACAAACGGCATCTCCCACACGTTTAGGAAAAGAGATATTTGTTTTTGTAGAGCGCTTAAGCAATCAAATGAATATGTTATCGCAAATACCTTATGCAGCAAAATTTGGCGGTGCCACAGGTAATTTTAATGCACACCATGTAGCATATCCTCATATTAATTGGGTAGAATTTGGTAATAAATTCGTTAGTGAAAAACTGGGATTAACTCGTTTGCAAAACACAACCCAAATAGAACATTACGATTATATGGCTGCCTTTTTCGATAATCTCAAACGCATCAACAATATAATGATGGACTTAGATAGAGATATTTGGACCTATATTTCGATGGATTATTTTAAGCAAAAAATTAAAAAAGGAGAAGTAGGTTCTTCGGCCATGCCACATAAAGTAAACCCCATTGATTTTGAAAACTCTGAAGGAAATATTGGAATAGCAAACGCTATTATGGAACATTTAGCCGCCAAACTACCTATCTCACGCTTACAAAGAGACTTAACAGATTCTACAGTTACTAGAAATTTAGGAGTTCCTTTAGGACATATGCTAGTCGCTATTAAATCTTTACAAAAAGGACTTGGCAAGCTTATATTAAATGAAGATAAACTTACCGAAGATTTAGAAAACAACTGGCCCGTTGTGGCTGAAGCTATTCAAACGATTTTACGAAGAGAAAATTATCCTAATCCATACGAAGCATTGAAAGAATTAACTCGAACTAATGAGAAGATCACTGCAAAAAGTATTGCTGTATTTGTAGAAGGATTAAAA
>JAOZUW010000105.1:3943-9637 GCA_029938465.1 Bacteroidales bacterium
AAAAGAATGAAAGTCAGCGGTTTTACTTTTATAAGAAATGCCATATTATATGATTATCCTATTTTAGAGGCGATCAACAGTATTTTACCATTATGTGATGAGGTAGTGGTAGCAGTAGGAAAATCTGATGATGAAACATTAGCTCTAATACAAAATATCTCCTCTCCAAAAATCCGAATTATTGAAACGAAATGGGATTTAAGCCTCAGGGAAGGTGGGCGTGTACTAGCTGAGGAGACCAACAAAGCACTTGCCGAAACCAATAATGATAGTGATTGGTGTTTTTATATACAAGGTGATGAAGTAGTGCATGAAAAATACCATAAAAGCATCAAAGAAGGTATGCAAAAATGGAAAGACAGTGCACAAGTGGAGGGATTGCTTTTTAAATATTTACATTTCTACGGATCCTATGATTTTGTTGGTGATAGCCGAAAATGGTATCGACGCGAGATTAGGATTATTAAAAATAACCTACCTATAAAATCATATAAAGATGCTCAGGGTTTCCGATTAAATGACAGAAAATTACAAGTAAAAGAAATAGACGCCTATATTTATCATTACGGCTGGGTAAAACCACCGGAACAACAAAGCGAGAAAATAAAAAACTTTCAAAAGCATTGGCATAGTGATGATTACGTAAAGAAAAATCAACCCGAAGAAAGTTTTGATTATGGAGAAATAGATTCTCTAAAAGCTTTTGAAGGGACTCACCCACAAGTTATGGCTGAAAGAATTAGCAAGCAAAACTGGAATTTCGATTTTGATCCCACGCAAAAAAACTTCGGCTTTAAAAACCAACTTCTATATATTTTAGAGAAAGCTAGTGGTTGGAGAGTTGGAGAGTATCGAAATTATAAAGTGGTTTAAAATAATGAGCAGAAATTCTTCTGCAAAGTGGAGCTTAAGAAATAACTGATATTTATAAATAAAACCCAAACAATTCTGTATTTTTGTAAAAAACAAAATATGTCCTTAATAAATATTACTAAAAACTTTGATAGTGGAAATATTGAAGTAATTGCTGCTGATGATCCACAAAACATACAGTTAAATATTGAAAAAGACACCAAGGCTGAATTTTTTCAATGGTTTTACTTTCGCATGCAAGAAGTACAATGGTTAGATCTTAAAATAAATATTCTCAATGCTTCAGAAGCCAGCTATCCTGAAGGATGGGAAGACTATCAAGCTGTTGTTTCCTATGATCGTGTTACTTGGTTTCGAGTACCTACTAGCTACGATGGCAAAAAACTCACCATAGAATTTACTCCTGAATTTAATAGTGTTTTTGTGGCCTACTTTGCACCTTACACCTACGACCAACATTTGAACTTAATCAGTTCGGTTCAAATGATGCCACATGCTTTTGTAGAGTCTATTGGCAAAACTGTTGAAGGACGAGATATTGATATGGTTGTTATTGGCGATGATACTGACGAAAGTAAGAAAAAAGTATGGATGGTATCCAGACAACATCCGGGAGAGAGTATGGCTGAATGGTTTGTAGAAGGTTTTTTACAACGCATGGCCGACTCTTCAGATGCGTTGGTACGTAGCCTTTTAGAACAAGCTACTTTCTATATTATTCCTAATGTAAATCCTGATGGTGCTATTGCAGGAAACCTAATAGCCAATGCTGCTGGGGAAAACTTAAACCGTGCCTGGGCTAACCCAAATCAAGAAACACAAGCTGAAGTCTATCATATTCTTCAAAATATGGAATGGACAGGGGTGGATCTCCTTCTCGATATCCATGGTGACGAAGGTTTAGCCTATAATTTTATTTCATCTATCGAAGGAATCCCATCCTATAATGAATATTTAAAAGATCTGCTCACAACTTTTAAAGATAGCTGGTTACAAACCAATCCAGATTTTCAAGATACACATACTTATCCTATAAATAAACCTGGTGAAGCCAATCTTAGTGTGGGCTCAAAAGCCATAGGCGAAAAATATAAATGTCTATCTTTAACTCTAGAAATGCCTTTCAAGGATAATTTAGATTTACCAGATGAAGTTTTTGGATGGAGTCCTGAAAGATCAAAAAATATGGGAGCCAGCATTATGCATCCAATAGCTGCTGTTTTACCAAAAATAAAAAAGGAAAAAGATGTATAAACTATTTCTATTATCATTTGTTCTATTATTTTCTCTAACTATCTCTGCTCAAGAAGAAAAAGTAGAAAAAATAGATTCAAGTATAAAACAATTATTGTTTTTTTCTAATGATGGTTGTGGGAAATGTTCCACTTCTCAAAAATACTTTGACCAGCACCATATGCCTTATAAAAAAATTTCTATCAAAGAAAATCGTCCCTTAATGTATGAATATGTTCATCAAAAAACCGGCGGGAATAATGTAGGTGTTGGCTATCCTCTTTTGGTCTATGGCGATAGTATTTATTTTAGTATCAAAAATTTTCCCGCTGTTTTAAAAGAAATAGAAGATATGATGCAAGAAGATGGTAAACTTGCTGATTTGGAGGAGAAATAGTATTCTAATGACAAAAAAAAGCTTCTTTTTTCTATTATTCCTTTTAGTTGCTTTTGGGCTTTTTGCTCAAGAAAAGTCCTATTCTTTTAATAAAAACTGTAAAAACGCCTACACACAAATCATTAATCTCCAATTAGATTCTGCTGACTTTTTTATCAAAACAGAAAAACAAAACAATCCCAATAATTTAATCCCTGTATTACTGGAGCATTATCAGGATTTTCTTTCAATTGTACTTACGGAAGATCAAGAGAAATTTAAACAATTAAAGAACAGGAAGAAAGAGCGCTTAGAGCTTTGGGAACATGGCGATAAGGAAAGCCCATGGTATTTGGCCGGACAAGCTCAAATAAAGCTACAATTGGCATTCTCTCGAGTACTTTTTGATGAATATTTTACTGCTGCTACCGAAATAAACAGTGCTTATCATACTCTAGAGGAAAACAAAAAGCTCTTTCCAGACTTTTATTGCGATAATATGGGTTTAGGGGTTTTACATGCTATGATAGGGGTTTTCCCTGATGAATATCAATGGGCTTTGGAGATGCTTGGGTTTTACGGCACTATCAATCAAGGGATTGAAGAAATTCAGCTTCAACTATCTCAAGATCATCAAGCTTATGCTTCAGAAGCTTTGTTTTATTATACTTTTTTACGATTAAATCTTCAAAATGACAGTTTAAGATTTCAAGAGTTATTGAATTATTACGATAAAGAACCTTTTTTATCATTAACAGAACAAAGCCCTTTATTACATTTTTCAAAAGCAGTTGTTTTACTAAAAATCAATACCAACAAGGCTATAGAAGTCCTTAAAAATGCGCCAAATAATACTGCTGCCCTACCCTTTCATTATTCTGATTTCTTATTAGGGCAAGCCCTTCTTTGGCGTCTCGATGATGAAGCTCCTATATTCTTAGAAAAATACATTGAGGAATATCCAGGAGCCAATTATAAAAAAACAGCTATGCAGCGGTTAGCTTGGTGGCATTTTACTCAAAACGACACTTTAGCCTACCAACAAAAAATGAATAAAACGCTGAACATTGGCACTACGATTTTTGATGCTGACAAAGTTGCTCAAAAAGAAGCAGAAGCGACCCAAAACGGAGACTTACCCAACCTTTTCTTATTACGCAGCCGTTTACAGTTTGATGGTCATTATTACATTGGAGCCCTAAATGAACTCCTAAAACTAAACATATCTGAATCAGATGATGAGGTAAGATTAGAATACCACTACCGAAAAGCAAGAATTTATCACCAAATGGATAGTTTGCATTTAGCTAAAAATGAATACAAAGAGGTTCTTAGCTTAGATGGAAATAGTAAAAGATATTACCCAGGTAAAGCCGCACTAAAACTAGGCGAGATAGCTGAACTACAAATGAATAAAGAAGACGCCATATACTATTATCAAAAATGTTTAGATCTGGATTTCACAGAATACAGAAAAGGAATACGCTCCAAAGCAAAAGCTGGCTTACAAAGAACAAATAGTGAATAATTTCAATAAAATAATTCACGAATAAATAACGCTTGTTCAATAGTTATGGACACTTAATCATTAAACTTGCACATTGGCTCATTTGTCCAAAATATGTCAAAAATGCTTTTTATATTTGTTTCGTTGTTTAAGATTCCCCTCTTAAAATTAGTTGACGCATTAAAAAAAATTAAATTTACTTCTCTCCAAGAAAGGCAAACTCCCCAAGTTTGTCTTTCTTTTTTTTACAAACTTTAAATTCAAACATTTAATCAATAGATACTAACGTTTATTCATTTGTTTCGTACGTATATTCATTTATTGATGATTGTATAAGAATGCATTCTATATTTGCCCTGTTGTTTAAGAAATATCCCTTTAAAATGTTGACGCATTAAAAAGTAAATTTACTTCTCTCCAAGAAATAGGCAAGCTCCCCCGCTTGCCTTTCTTTTTTTTATTCTGTATATGTTAGCCTTGTTCACCTCATCTCTGATACAGGACAAATTTTTTCAGCAGGCTCTAGAGAAACATAATTTTAATTGTTTATTCATTTAACGCCTACGAATATTCATTTAACACTTACGATTATTCATTTGTTTATTAAAATACAATAATGCCTTTTATATTCGCATCGTTGTTTAAGAAAAATCTCTTTTAATTGTTAACGCATTACAATTGAATTGACTTCTCTCCAAAATTAGGTAAGCTCCCCCGCTTACCTTTCTTTTTTTATCGAAAAATCATTGAGCCTCGTCACTCGTTAAACAGAAAGGGTGGTTTGAACAATAGTTACATTTTATTCCCGGAAGTCACATACATTTGCTATTGTTTTAGTTGAAATAGGATTATTATTGTTGTAAAATAAATATCTTTTAATAGTGAAAGATCTTTTTAATGCTTTACGCATTAAATTTACTTCTCTCTAGAAGTGTAAGCAAGCCCTCCCCTCGGGCTTGCTTTATTTTTTCTTTATAATAAAAATTAAGTACATTTGATTTATGAAAGTTGGAGCCATTATTTTAGCCGCAGGTTTTTCTTCGAGAATGAAAAACGAGAAATCTCACTTATTATATGCAAATGATACAAGCTTCGCAAAGCATTTGATTCAAGAATATCAAAAATCAAAGATTCAACAAATAAATGTTATATGGCGTAAGCATGAAATAGGGGAACCTTTAATTTCAATTCAAGAAAAAGATCCCTTTTTATCTTTCATTTATAATTCATCACCCGAAAAAGGCAGAAACTATTCCATTCAATTAGGCTTGCAAAGCTTAAAACACTTCGATTATATTTTTATACAAAATATAGATAATCCATTCACTACCTCTGAGCTCATTAATAAAATGCTGGAATATGCCAAAGAAGATGCAACTGTCATCCCCAATTATAAAAATTCAAATGGACATCCCGTATTATTGCCCAAAAAACAATTTCAAAAGATAATCAGTACTGAGTTAGCTCAAATAAATTTCAAACAAATTATCTGGAATACAGATCCAATATTATTCCCATGGAACAATAAAAACATCTTAGCTAATATTAACACAAAAGATGATTATAAGAAGTGGTTTAACATTTCCAATTCTCAATAAATAAATAAAATATTTGGTTAGTTATTTTTTCTAATTATCTCTCGATTCCCCTAAGACAAGTCAAGCGAATTTTTAAATTATATAATTAATGTATATTTGACAAAAAC
>JAOZUW010000230.1 GCA_029938465.1 Bacteroidales bacterium
GGAAGATTGAATTGAAATTTTTGAACATTGTTTTTTAAGGAGATAGTGTCGGTATGCAGCTGAGTTTGTGCAAAAGAAAAGTGGATAAGGAAAAAAAATAAAATGCTGAAGTTAATGATGTGCTTGTTCATAACGAATTCATTATTTTAGATTTTCAAAGTTAAAGGATTTTTCCAATTTTCTTTGTCTTTTTCTTGTTTTTCGCTTTTTTATCTAATAGTTGGCATTATTTTAGCTGTATTCACATATTTTAACGCATGTTCTTGTTACATGTATAACAGTTATTTTGTAATATTGTTTTTTTAAAAATTGAAAATGATTAGTCTTTAGTAAGTTCATTAAATACCATTCCCATTTATGAAGAAGAAAAATATATTTATTAGCCTTTTCCTGATCACGATTATTGTTTTTGCCTGGATTTTTTATCCCAAAAATATCGATGGAAATGCCATAATAACAACAGTTAAATCAGGTGAGTTTGTTATTAGCGTAATAACTACCGGGGAATTAGATGCCAAAAATTCAACAGAGATTAAAGGTCCGGCCAATTTGCGAAGTATACAAATATGGTCAGATATTAAGCTCGAAAACATAATAGAAGAAGGTACCATTGTAGATTCGGGTGATTATATTGCCAGCCTTGACAAAACCCCTGTAATGAACAAACTAAAAGAAGTAGATTCTAATATTGATAAGCTGAGTTCTCAAATAACAAAATTAAAACTGGATTCAGCTTTAACTTTGCGTGCTGCTCGTGATAATATGATTAACCTTGAGTACTCAGCCGAAGAGGCACGCTTGGAGATGGATAACTCTAAATTTGAGCCGGTAGCTACTCAGCGTAAAATGGAAATTACCCACGAAAAAGCCTTAAGAAGTTTGCAACAAGCTAAAGAAAACTATGTTTTAAAGAAAGACAAAGAAGAAACATCCATTCAAGAAGTTATGATTGATTATAATAAAGAGATGGATAGGAAGCGAAGTATTATGGAAGTGCTAACAGAGTTTACTGTAAAAGCTCCTCAGGCCGGTATGGTTATTTATGCTAAAACATATCGAGGGGATAAGATTAAGGCTGGATCAATGATTAGCCCATGGCGTCCAACAGTAGCTAAATTACCAGATTTAACTCAAATGTTAGTTAAAACCTATGTGAATGAAATAGATATCAGTAAGATAAAAACAGATCAGAAGGTGGAGATAGGTGTGGATGCATTCTCTGATAAAACATTAAAGGGAACAGTAACACAAGTGGCCAATATAGGGGAGGAGATGAAAAATTCTACTGCACACGTTTTTGAAGTTACTATTGTTGTTGAAGGTGTAGATGAGGATTTGCGCCCTGCAATGTCTACAAAAAATACTATTGTTACCGATGTGTTAGCTGATGTGATCTATATTCCTTTGGAATGTTTAAATACTAGTGATAGTATACAGTATGTATTTATTGATGGTGTAAAAAAGCAAATTGAAACTGGGCAAAGCAATAATGAAGATATTGTGGTAACAAGAGGCTTGAAAGAAAATGATAAATTGTATTTATTTCCACCTGACGGGGCAAGTGAATGGAATTTTAAAATGTTACCAGAAAGAGAACCTGAAAAAACTGAGTCTCATGGAGAATAAATTCGATAAGTATATTTTAAGTTTTCAAATTGCTTTGGGTGCGGTTTTTGATAATAAGATCCGATCTATCCTTACAGCTTTAGGGATTATTTTTGGAGTAGCAGCAGTAATTTCCATGTTAGCTATTGGAAGTGGAGCTAAAAAAGAAGTGCTTGATCAAATGAAATTAGTGGGAGTGAATAATATTGTGATAACTCCAATTTATGAGGAGGCTAATTCAAATGAAGATTCATCCAACGATGATAGCGAGGCCAACGAACAAAAAAGCAAGCAAAAGCTTTCGCGGGGATTAAATTTACAAGAAGCCATTTCAATTAAATTATCTATTCCGAGCGTGGAAAGGGTTAGTCCGGAAGTGATTAACAATACAAGTATTATTTATAATGGGAAAGGTACTCAAGGCACATTTACTGGAATTACCCAAGATTATTTTGAAATTTATAGCTTAGATTTAGTACAAGGTAGTTTTTTTAATGATTACCAATATGCGAATGCTAAGCAAGTTTGCATTATTGGTCATAATATTAAGGCACGTTTGTTTCCTACCGAAGATGCTTTAGGAAAGCAAATAAAATGTGGTGATGTTTGGTTGACCATCATTGGGGTTTTGAAAAGCCACGGTACAGGGTCTGATCAAATGTCAGATCTGAAATTAGGTGATTTTAATATGAATGTATATGCTCCAATACAAACCGTTTTGCTTCGTTTTAATGACAGATCTATTGTGACAAAAAAATCATTAAAAGGTAGGGGCAATAATTCATCCAATAATAAAACAAAAAACAGAAACCAGTTGGATAAGATAGTAGTTCAGGTAAAAGAAACAGCACAACTTAAGAGTACAGCTGCCATCTTAAACAAAATGCTTCAACGTAGGCATTCCGGAGCACAAGATTATCAAATTACTGTTCCTGAGTTATTGCTAAAGCAAGAACAAAAAACACGTTCTATCTTTAATCTGGTTTTAGGTGCTATTGCTAGTATATCGTTAATTGTTGGAGGAATAGGAATTATGAATATTATGTTGGCATCTGTGATGGAACGTATTAGAGAAATTGGAGTAAGGCGAGCTATTGGAGCCACACAAAAAGATGTTGTTTTTCAGTTTTTAACCGAAGCTA
>JAOZUW010000106.1 GCA_029938465.1 Bacteroidales bacterium
TAAAAATAATGTACATTTGTAAGTTGCCAATAATTAGATAAAACAATACATTTGTTTAGGAAGAGAATTATAAATCAATAAGAGGAATCATTATGAGAGTAAATAAGCTAATCACTATATTTTTTGTTTTTATTGTTTTTCCAATGCTAGGGCTAAGCCAAACGGCTGATACAAATGATATTGTTAAACCTACTAATACAAAGGATAATTCTTTTGCACTAGAATTTCAACCGGTTATTTTTAATGAAGACACTTTGTTTTATGTAGCAGATACACTTGCGTTTCATTCTTCTGCAAAAAAAGCAAAAGAAATTTCAGAAAAAATTATTGAAATCTCAAATTCCTACAGTCCAATTATCGATAGTATATATTATCAGATTAATGAAGATGATGTGCTTGTAATGTACAGAGATAATTTGGTTTTTAGTATTAGCGATTTGGATGTTTTTAATACTTCACTAACAAAAAAGCAATTTGCAAAAGATTGTGTAATAAGCATTAAAGCGGCATTAAAAGATGATATTTATAATTTAAGTAAAAAGGAATGGCTATTGCGTATTCTATATAGCGTTTTGGCTTTAGTGGGATTATTTGTCTTCTTTTTTGTAGTGAAATATTCTTTTCGAATATTGAATAATCGTTTATCAAAAATAGATAGGAAATTATTGAAAAAAAGAAACAACCTGTTTAAATATTTTATTCCCAAAAAAACAAAAAATATTTTTGTTTTCATTTCTAATGCTACAAAAAGTATTATCATTATTTTCTTTTTGTTTGTGTATCTTCCGTTTTTATTTAGTTTTTTACCATGGACTCAAGGTCTGTCAGAGCTTTTTTATATTTATATTTCGCAACCGGTTAAGTTTGTCTTTCAGGGGATTATCAACTTTTTACCCCATTTATTTTTTATAATAATTATTGTAATTATAGCACGCTATATCGTTAGAATTATTAGAGAAATTGCTGAAGATATTGATGCCGAAGAACTTGTTTTAAAAGGTTTTCCGAAAGACTGGGCCATACCTACTCAAAAGCTTTTTGCAGTGATTGTATATGCTTTTGCTTTAGTGATGGTTTTCCCTCACCTCCCTGGTTCCGATTCTCCTGCTTTCAAAGGAGTATCAATATTCTTAGGAGTATTGTTTTCTTTAGGTTCTACTTCTGCTGTGGCAAATGCTGTAGCAGGAATAGTTATAACCTATATGCGCCCGTTTCAAATTGGTGATAGGATAAATATTGCTGGTACTGTGGGTGACGTTATTGAAAAAACAATTTTAGTAACCCGCCTTCAAACACCAAAAAACGAAGAAATAACCATCCCAAATGCTACTATCATAAATGAGCACCTCATCAACTACTCCGCTAATGCTGATAAGGAAGGGCTTATATTAAACACCAAGATATCTTTAGGTTATGATGTTCCTCAAGCCGTAGCCGAGAAGTTATTATTAAGAGCTGTAAAACAAAGCATGCTTATTCAAAGAACACCAAAACCTTTTGTATTGCAAACCAGTTTAGACGATTATTATGTAACCTACGAGCTGAATGCATATACCAAACAAGCCAAGAAAATGCCTTTGATATATTCTGATATCCATAAAAACATCATTGAAATATTTGATCAAGAAGGAGTAGAAATACTATCTCCAAAATATGTGGCTTCACGTGAAGGGAATAGTTCTACTGTTCCAAGTCAAAAGGGAAAGGATTTGAGAAATCCTGTTGAAAAGGCTATAGATCATCTAAAGGGTACAAAACCAGTAACTAAGAAAAAAATTAAGATAGAAGAAAAAGATAAAAAGACTACAAAAGACAAGAAGAACACTGAAGATAAGAAGTGATTTTATGTCGAACTATAGTTGTTAATACATTTGACCAATATCGAACACCAATGATCGTTTTTGAACAAAATGGAAGTTTAGTTTACTAACTTGTTAAAATATTTGAAAAGCAATAGGTTAAGTATGATATTCTCAAGAATAATCATACTTTTGTCCTATTAGTTAAACATTTAGTAATGGGCTATCTATGGGTAGCATTTTTGATTTTTAAAAATAAATATATGACTACAAAAAGATTAATTTTTAACCTTGTTATTCTTGTGTTATTGGGCGCATTTTCATTCTTTTTAATGCAAATGTTTTCAAAACAAAAGGAAGAAATAAAACAGCCTAAAATAGAGAAAAAACTTCCAAAGGTTAAAGCTAAAACAGTTTCTTATTCAAATGTTATGGTTGATGTGGAACAAACGGGTCGTTTATTATCAACTTCTACTGTAGATTTAATTGCAGAGGTTAGTGGTAAAATGCTGCAAGGTGGTGTAGCATTAACAGCTGGAGCATCTTTTAATAAAGGAGATATATTATTGAATATCTTCGACAAAGAAGCAAAATTAGCACTTAAAGCTGCTAAAAGCAGATATTTAAGTAGTATAGCTGGTGTTTTACCCGATTTAAAATATGATTATCCGGATAATTATAATAATTGGTTAGACTTTTTTAATGACATAAAGATAGATAAACCTTTACCAGCTTTTCCAAAAGTAAGCTCAGAGAATGAACGAATATATCTGGCTAGTCGTAATATTTTAAATGATTATTTTACGATTCAAAGTAATGAGATCAGGTTGAAAAAATATGTGATTCGTGCTCCTTTTAATGGAGCCTTTACACAGGTGAATCTGGAAGTAGGATCCATTGCTAGTCCTGGAAGTCGTATTGCAAAAATGATTAAAACTGATATATTGGAACTGCAAGTGCCTTTAAATATGGAAGAGATAGCTTATGTTAAAAAAGGAAATAAGGTTAAAGTGCATTTTCAAGGAAAGGAATATGAAGGTGTAGTTAATAGAGTATCTGATTTTGTTGATCATGCCAGTCAATCTATATTTGTTTATGTGACTATGCATAACTCAAAAAAATTACCTTTATTCGAAGGTATGTATATGAAAGCAAGTTTTGCAGAATCAGAATTAAAAGAGGTGATGCAAGTACCTCGTGAATGTGTTTTTAATTTTGATGAAGTGTATATTGTGAAAGATGGTAAACTAGCCAAAAAACGAATAGAAATAGCAAAGGTAGATGAATATTTTGCTTACATCAGAGGCTTGAAAAAAGAGAGTCAAATAGTAATTGAATCTTTAATAAATGCTAGTGATCAAATGCCGGTACAAATAGCAAAATAATTGCAAAAAATTGATATGAGAAATTTAATAAGTACCTTCGTTAAGTATCCTTTCTACGCTAATGTCATCATCATCGTTTTGTTATTAGCAGGATTCTTCTCTTTAAATAACATGAAAAAATCCTTCTTTCCTGAAAGGAGTACTACACATATTATTGTTAATGTGTTTTATCCAGGAGCATCTCCAAAAGAAATGGAGGAGAGTATCACAGTTAGAGTGGAAGAATCTATTAGAGGGCTGGTTGGAATAAAAGAAGTCACCAGTACTTCTTCTGAGAATATGTCGTCAGTACAAATAGAAACTACAGGTAAATATGATATTGATGAAACTTTGGCAGAGGTAAAAAATGCCGTAGATGGTATCTCTTCATTTCCTGCAGATGCTGAGAAACCTATTGTATACAAAAGAAGAGCAGTTTCGCAAGCAGCTTATATAGGTTTAAGTGGCGATGTTGATAAATTAACTTTAAAAAAGTTAGCCAACGATATTGAAGATGACTTTTATGCCAGTGGAGTAATCTCACAAATAGTAGTTAATGGATTACCGGAATTGGAAATCTCAATAGAAGTTTCTGAAGAAAATCTACGTCGATATGGCTTGAGTATCTCAGAAGTATCTACAGCTATTAGAAATAATAATCAAGATATTAGTGGAGGTTTAATTCGAAACGATAATGAGGAGATATTGATATTATCAAGATACCGCAGTGTTGATCCTGATCAGATAGCAGATATTATGATTCGTGCTGATAAAGATGGTCGTGGGATTAAAATTCGTGATGTGGCTAGTGTGAAACTGCAGTTTACTGAAACTCCTATGGAATCACTTCAAAACGGAAAGCCTTCTGTTTCATTTATGGTAAATAAATTGAGTGATGAGGATTTAGATCAGATATCAGATTTTCTAATCAACTATCTTGAAGAGTTTAATAGCAAGCATGAAAATGTAAAATTGGAATATACATTTGCTTTTTTGGATATGCTTAAAAGCCGTTTAAGTCTCCTCTATTCTAATGGAGGAATGGGTCTGCTTATGGTATTATTATCTTTGGGTTTATTTCTTAACATTCGTTTGTCCTTTTGGGTGGCCTGGGGTATCCCGGCTTCTTTTTTAGGGATGTTCATTTTTGCTGCAGCTATGGGTGTCACTATCAATATGATTTCTTTGTTTGGAATGATATTGGTTATTGGTATTTTAGTGGATGATGGTATTGTAATTGCCGAAAATATTTATTCTCATTTTGAAGCTGGAAAATCGCCTATGCGGGCTGCAGTAGATGGAACTATGGAAGTAGTGCCCGCAGTTCTTACTTCCGTTACAACTACTATTGTAGCTTTTTCTCCATTATTTCTATTAACTGGTAGAATGGAGTTTATGTACGAAATGGCTTTTGTAGTAGTATTTAGTCTAGGGGTATCTCTATTTGAAGCCTTTTTTGTGCTTCCTGCTCATATAGGAAATCCAAAAGTGCTTAGGCGATCCAATGGTAAAAAAGGACAAAGCATTAGAAATGTTTTGGATAACGGAGTGGATTTTATGAGATATAAACTCTATGGTCCTATTTTGAAATTTGTGATTAAATACAAATATATTGTCATCTTCTCACCTGTATTTTTTATTATGATAACTGTAGGATTACTACGGGGTGGTATCATCAATTATACCTTTTTCCCTGCTATGGAGTTCGATCAAATCAATATAAATATTGCTTATAAACCTGGGAGTGGGCAAGTTCGTACCATGAAAACATTACAGGAGATTGAAGAGAAAGTCTGGCAAGTGAATGATGCCATTATGGAAGAGTTTAATGATACGGCTTCTTTTGTATCTTTTACTTTTGTAGGTATGGGTACTGCTTTTGATGGAACAGAGAGAGGTGCTCATGCCGGAAATCTTTTTATTACTATGCGTGATATGGAGGGTAGTCCTATTTCTACTTCTCAAATCTCCGAAAGGATAAGAGAAGAGATAGGTGAGATACCTGAAGTTGAGAAATTTAGCGTTGGTGGTCGTAATCATTGGGGATCACCGGTTTCTATTAGTATACTTGGCGATGATTTGAAAGAATTAGATCATGCTAAGAATTATTTACTTTCGCGTTTGAATGATTTTGAGGATCTGAAAAATATAACCGAGAATAATTCGGTAGGTAAGCGTGAAGTTCGTTTGCAGCTGAAACCAAAAGCCTATTTATTAGGGCTAAATCAAGTGCAAATAGCCTCACAAGTAAGGCAAGGTTTTTATGGTAGTCAGGCTCAACGCCTACAAATTGGAAAAGATGAAGTGAGGGTTTGGGTGCGTTATCCGAAATCCGATAGGATGAATTTGAGTCAATTGGAAAATATGCGCATAAAAACACCTATGGGTGATTATCCACTTCGCGAATTGGCTTATTATAATATTGAAAGAGGCCCTGTAAGTATTAAACACTATAACGGAAAACGAGAAGTGCGTATTGATGCTGATCTTTTCGATTTATATGCTCCAGTGCCACCAATTATTGCTAAAATTAATGAAACAATTATTCCGGATTTGAAGGAGAAATATCATGGCGTAATTGTTGAATATCAGGGGCAACAAAAAGATAGTGATGATGCCGGAAAAGAAATGGCTAAGTATTTTGGAATAGCCTTTATGATTATGGTCTTTATTATTATGGTGCATTTTCGTTCCTTTACACAAGGAATTATTGTGCTAATGATGATTCCTTTGGGTTGGCTAGGTGCTGTTTGGGGGCACGGTTTCGAAGGTCATGCAGTTTCTATGTTGTCGGCTTGGGGAATGGTAGCGCTCTCTGGTGTGATTATTAACGATGCTGTAGTGTTTTTAGCCAAGTATAATAGTCTCTTATTGGAAGGTGTTAAAGTAAAAGAAGCAGTATTTAAGGCAGGAATTGCACGTTTTAGAGCCATCTTGCTGACAACAATCACAACGGTTTTGGGTTTATATCCTCTTATTTTAGAAAAAAGCTTCCAAGCACAATTCTTAATTCCAATGAGTATATCATTAGCATATGGTGTTCTTTTTGGTACATCTTTTATTTTATTGTTTTTCCCTTCCTTAATTCTTATTCTTAATGATATGAAACGTGGATATATTGCATTAAAAAGATGGTTGAGTCCAAAGAAAATAAAAGTGGAAGATCAATGGGTTGAAGAGGCTTTTGTTTGGCCAACAGCCGAAGAGGCAGAGCCAGCAATAAGAGATAGTAAACGGATTATTGAATAATAAAGAAATCACAGATGTCACAAAAAAATTCAGAAGGAAAGAAGAGTAAATTATTGCTGTCTTTCTTGCTGTTTTTTTTGGTGAAAAAAGCATAAATAAAAATGAAAATAATAGCAAAAACAATACTTATTATTCTTTCTGTAGTTTTGTTTCAAAACATTGCAAAGAGCCAACAAATAAGCGATCTTTCTTTAGATGAAGCGGTAAGCATTGCTTTAAAACAGAATTTCGATATTCAAATAAGTCAACAATATCTAGAATCTGCTAAGATTAATAATTCTTGGGGAGCAGCAGGTATGTTCCCTAGCATAGGTGTGGGTCTAGCGAATAGTAATCGTTGGGATAACCGAGAATCTCTAGTAAATGATGAACGGCAAGGGGCTATGAGCTCGGGTTTACGACCATATGTTCAGCTGAATTGGATGCTTTTTAATGGTTTTTCAGTGTATATTGCCAAAGATAAATTGGAGTTAATAGAGGAGTTTTCAGAAGGGAATGTAGCATTGGTAGTTGAAAATAAAATTCAAGCGGTAGTTTTGGCTTACTATCAAAACCTGAAGAATAAAGAAAGATTAGAAAGTATAGATAATGTGATGAAGCTTAGCCGTGATAGGTTTGAATATGTACAAACTAAAAAGCAATTTGGTAGTTCTGTAACCTACGATGTGCTGCAAGCTCAAAATGCCTACCTCAGTGATTCCACAAACTATCTTTTACAAAGTTTAGAGTTAAAAAAATCACTATTAAATCTGAATTTGTTAATGGGAGTAGAAAAAGAGGCTGTTTTTAATCTAACTAGTGAATTTGTAGCTGTGATAGAGGATTATCAGTATTTTGATTTAGAAGAAAAAATGAATTCTAATAATACAACTTTGCTGAATCAATATATCAATCAAGAAGTATTGAAAAAGGATATTGGCTTAGCAAAGACATTGGTTTGGCCCAATCTGAGTTTGAATGCCGGAAGCGATTATACCTCTAATTATTTGAAATATGCTAATATGGATGCTGATAACTCTTATAGTTATGATTTCTATGTAAATTTCAGCTTAAATTTTAATCTATTTAATGGTGGCAAAACAAGAAGAGCAATAAAACAAGCTAATATTCAATATGAGATAGGTGATATTGAAATTGCCCAAATAAAACAAACCCTCTCTAATGGTTTGTTAACGGTGTTTGAAATGTATGAAATACGTAAACAACTTCTTGCAGTGGCTGATGCACGTTTACAATCATCAGAGTTGAATTTGAATTTGTCTACTGAGAAGTTTCGAAATGGAACTATTAATTCCTTTAACTTTCGTGATGTGCAGATTCAATATATCAATGCCGAATTTAGTCGATTAGAAGCTGTTTATAATTTGATAAATACACATACCGAACTTCTTCGTGTTACAGGTGGAATTATCTCTGAATTTGAATAAGGGAGTTGCCTGTTAAAACATTAAAAATACCACTCGGGCAATGCTTAAATAAATCAGTAGCCCCATAATATCATTAACGGTTGTAATAAACGGACCAGTAGCTAATGCAGGGTCAATTTTAAATCTGTTTAAAATTAATGGAGTTAATGTGCCAAAAATAGAGGCGAAAATAATTACAATAAATAATGCAATACTTACCGAAATAGTTAATGGATAGGAATCATTAAAGAAAAAGGAGTAAGTAAAAATAAGTACTGAGAGAATAATGCCATTGAGAAAAGAGACCGCTAATTCTTTGATTAATTTTTGACCAATACTATCAATGCCTAAATCTCCAGAAGCAATACCTTGTACTACTATTGAAGAAGATTGCACACCTGCATTACCACCCATAGCCGCAATTAGTGGTAAAAACAAAGCTAAACCAGCGTATTTTATAATGTCGCCTTCAAAATATCCTATAACTCCTGCACCTAAAATACCACCAAATAATCCTATCAACAACCAAGGAAAGCGAGCTCTTGTTAAACGATAAATACTATCACTAGATTCTACATCATCTGTTAAACCTGAAATCATTTGGTAATCTTTTTCAGCTTCATCTTTAATAACGTCTACAACATCATCAATAGTTATTCGTCCCAATAATTCACCATCAAAACTTACGACAGGTAGCGCTACTAAGTCATATTTCTGCATCATTAAGGCTACTTCTTCTGATTTTTCTTCTGCCTGAACACTGATGATGTCTGTATTGCAGATATCAAATATTTTGGTTTGAGCAGGGGAGGTTAATAATGATTTTAAGGATAGTGTACCAACGACTTTATCGTTATCGTCAATAACATAAATGTAATATACTTCATCTACACTTTCTGCTTGTTTTCTTAACTCCACAATGCATTGCCGTATGGTAATATCTTGATGAATAGCAAATAACTCCTTAGCCATCAAGCCACCTGCAGTATCTTCGTCGTAATTTAGCAGCTCTTTAATATCCTCGGTTTGCTCATCATCTTTTAAGTAAGATAATACGCGTTCTCTCTTTTTGTCAGGAAGCTCTTGAATAACATCGGTAGCATCATCGGAATCCATATTCTCGATAAAGCGTTTTGCCAAAATATCGGAAGGGATAATTTTTAAGAATTTCTTCCGATCATCTTCTTCTAATTCAGCTAATACATCAGCTGCAACCTCTTGATCTAGGAGTAAAAAAGTGTATTTGGCCTCGTCAATATTGAGTTCATCATATATTTCTGCTATATCAGCAGGGTGCAACTCTTGTAAGTATTCTTTAACCTTGCTTTTATCATCAGATTCAATAAAAAGATGTAGGTTGTCTAAAAACTCACGAGTCAACTCAAATGGTTCATATGTTATATTCTCTT
This sequence comes from Bacteroidales bacterium, assembly GCA_029938465.1. Classification (GTDB taxonomy): domain Bacteria; phylum Bacteroidota; class Bacteroidia; order Bacteroidales; family UBA12170; genus UBA12170. The sequence continues at coordinate 9,228 of JAOZUW010000106.1, forward strand.
CCATTATGGCAAAAATAGCATTTATTTTTTTAGGAGCTTCTAATCATTCTTTCCTTTTAAAAAACGAAGATAAAGAATATAATGTGAGTAGCAAATAATATAGTATAGTTATGTCAATTTTA
>JAOZUW010000107.1:0-5997 GCA_029938465.1 Bacteroidales bacterium
TTGGTTTGAAATTGGAAGTCCAAAGCTAATGTAATTTATCTAATTCTGACTTCTAAGCCAGTTAGGATTAAAATAGAAACGATTTTTATTCGTAAAATAAACCTATGGCACTTCCAGTCCATAGTGGTTTATTTAGCATGAAGCCCACATTCTTTAGTGTCGGGATTTTCCCACCACCAACGACCGGCTCTCACATCTTCTCCTTCTTCAATTGCACGTGTGCAAGGCTGACAACCTATACTAGGAAAGCCTTGATCATGTAATCGATTATAAGGAACTTTGTTTTCTTTAATATAGTCCCACATTTTATCTTCTGACCAATCTACAATAGGGTTAAGCTTAATTAGCCCATTGTTTTCATCCCATTCCACTGTTTTGATATCGGTACGTGTTACGGATTGGTCTCTTCTTAAACCGCAAATCCAAACATCAAGTCCTTTAAATGCTCTTGTTAAGGGACCTATTTTTCTAATATGGCAACACTCTTTTCGGTTTTCTATACTGTCGAAAAACAGGTTAACACCTTTATTGTTGACCATGTTTTCTACTTCTTGTGCATCTGGAAAATACACTTTGATATGGATATCGTATTTTTTATTGGTTCGGTCAATCAAATCATAAGTTTCAGGAAATACACGACCGGTATCTAAGGTGAATATTTGCACTGACTTATCAATTTTGCAAATCATATCGGTTATCACCTGATCTTCAGCGCCCATGCTATTAGAGAAAGCTATTTTTGAACCAAATTTATTTAAAAAATAGGCCATAATTTCTTGTGGTGATTTTCCTGCAATAGCAGCTTGTAATTGAGGTATATCCTGTGCTGTCATTCTTGTTTGTATTGTTTAGCGGCAAAGATAAAAGTTTTCATGAATATGGTGCTTAGCTTATTTTTTTAACCATTCAAAAAGCTGGTAATGCTCTCCATTCATACCTACTTTTTGGTAAGTTTTTTGAGCCGAGATATTACTTTTGTCAACATATAATCTAATGCCACCAATACTATTATCTTGTGCTACTTCTTGTTTAATAAATTCGTAAAAAGCTGTAAAAATCCCCTTACGTCTGTGCTCAGGTTTAACATATACACTTTGAATCCACCATATTTGTGCATTTCTCCAATCACTCCATTCGTAAGTGATTAACAAAGAGGCCACTGTTTCCTTGTTATTTTTTGCAATGAAATATTTACCTAAATGAGGATGGTCAAAAACTGCCTTTACGCCATTTCTTAGGGTATCTTTATCTAGTTTTAATGATTCTGTTTCCAAAGCCATTTCAAATTGAAATTGAGCAATGGTTTTATTATCTTGTGGATAAGCTTTTTGAATAGTTATTGACATTATTCTGAGGTATTTTTGGGTTTAGAAATAAGAATGAGTCCCAGATACATTAACAATCCATTTATAATTAGTAATTCAAAACCAAATTGATATCCATTTAATAAGTAAGGGGCACTAATTTTTATTAAATATCCAATAAATGGTGTTAAAATAGCAATTAAAGGAACCCATTTGTCCTGAATTTGTTTTTTAGTAAATAAACCAAATGAGTATAAGCCTAATAAAGGACCATAGGTGTATCCGGCAATAGTAAATAGCTTGGTGATAATAGCTTGATCGTTAATTAATTCGTAAGCAGCAATAACCAAAATTAAAACCATAGCCATGCCAATATGTACAATTTTTCGGGTATTTTCTTTTTGGTGATCACTGGTATTTTCTTTTCTGTTAATTCCTAAAATATCGATAGAAAAAGAGGTTGTTAAAGAAGTTAAAGCACTATCTGCACTGGAGTATGCTGCAGCTATAAGTCCAATAATAAAGACTATACCGGCACCCATGCCAAGATGTTGCAAAGCAATAGTTGGAAATAAATTATCACTAGTGCTTTCGATGGTAATGCCTTGCTGTTGGGCATAATAAAATAAAAACCCACCTAAACTAAGGAATAGGAAATTTACAGGAACCAATCCCCAACTCAACCAATACATATTTTTTTTAGCATCTTTCAAATTTCTGCAACTTAGGTTTTTTTGCATCATATCCTGATCTAATCCTGTCATAACTATGGCAATAAAAACACCAGAAACGAATTGTTTAATGATAAAATAGGGATCTTTCCAATCGGTGAATATTATTTGCGTAATACCTTCTTTATCAATAGTTTGGTATAGTTCGCCAATATTCATTTGTAAATGTTTCGATATATAGTAGATGCTTATAAAAGCAGCCAAAAGCATAAAGCTGGTTTGTAGTGTATCTGTCCAGACAATAGTTTTTATTCCTGCTTTAAAAGTATAGATAAGTATAAGTCCTACAAAGCCAATAACAGTGATGATAAATGGGATACCATAGGCATTAAAAATAAATATTTGCAAAACATTAATAACTAGAAACATGCGAAATGAGGCACCTATAATTCGGGATAATAGAAAAAATGAGGCTCCGGTTTTATAAGAGGACATGCCAAAACGCGAATTCAAATAGGAATATATAGAAGTCAGATTGAGTTTGTAGTAGAGCGGTAATAATACATTTGCAATAACAAAATAACCCACTAAATATCCAAAAACAATGGCCATATATGAAAATTTCGCAGTGCTTACCAAACCAGGTATTGAAATAAAGGTGACTCCACTTAGTGAGGCTCCAATCATTCCATAAGCAACTATATACCAAGGAGAGGATTTATTACCGATAAAAAAGCTTTGGTTGTCGGCTTTTCTTCCTACCCACCAGCTGATGGTAAACAGTAAAATAGTGTATATAGCAAAAACTATGAAAATAATACTTGGATTCAATTTTTGGATTTTATAAGGTTTGCAACTTCGCTTAAATTCTCAATAAAGGTATCAGCATTTTGTAAATCTTTTGCTGTTGTATGTTTGTTTTTGAGCAAAACACATTTCATTTCTGCATTTTTGCCAAAGAGCATATCCGAAGCTGTATCTCCAATCATGATGCTTTTATTAAAAACTATTTCAGGAAACTCTTTTTGTGCTTTCATAGCCATCATTAAACCCGGTTTCCTACAATTATTACTTTCATCTTTCAGCATAGGACAGTAATAAATAGCATCAATTTGTCCTCCTTTATTTTTTATGCTGGCTTTTAATTGATGATGAATATTTTGTAAATCTTGTTCGCTCATTATCTTTTTCCCAATACCTTGTTGATTGGTGACAATAAAAATACGCTTAAAATAATGTGAAAAAACAGCTATGGCCTCTAAAACGCCTTCCAGGAATTCAAAATCTTCCCATTTGCTGATATAACCACCTACAATACGTTTATTAATAACCCCATCACGATCTAAGAAGAGATAATCTGATGTAGTAATCATTTTTTGCAAATCACTATTTTTATACATCCTTTGGAAACATTTTTTGTTCCACCAACTCGCAAAGGGAATGCCCGAGCAACATATGTACTTCTTGAATACGTGGTGTATCCTGACTAGGTATTTGGTATATCATATCTACTAAGCCTTTCATCTTGCCCCCAGTTTCACCTGTGAAAGCTACAGTATAAACGCCTTGTTTTTTAGCTTCTTCAAAAGCCCGAATAACATTTGTAGAATTGCCACTAGTAGATAATCCTATCAGCACATCGTTGGTACGTCCAAAGGCTTTAAAAAGCCGGGCATATATTTCATCGTAACTGTAATCATTGGCAACTGCTGTAAGATAGCTAGTATTAACATGCAGCGCTTCTGCTGCTAAGGGTGGGCGATCGTAGTAATACCGACCACTAAGCTCGGCTGCTAAATGTTGTGCATCGGCAGCACTGCCTCCATTACCACAAAAATATACTTTGCCACCTTTTTTAAGATTTACAGCAATTTGTGATGCAAGTGTTTCAATCTGAGAGTATAGCTGTTTATCTTTCAGAATCTTCTGTTTTAATTCAATGCTGTCTTGTATGGCTCTTTTTGTTGACATAATTATTTCTTTCTGGGTTGCGAAAATACGGATTTCTTTTTTAATAGCATGACCAACAATGACAGGAAGTTAGGCTTTATGATGAAAAAACTTTGGTAGATAAAAAGTATTAATAAAGAAAAAATCTATTCAAAATATTTATTGCTTATTCTGCAGTACAATTTGTATAAGTTATAAAAATCATTGTATTTTTGCTAAAAACAGAAATACTATGAAATACCTTTATCTTGCATTGGGGGGTGGTATAGGTGCTATTTTAAGATATTTAGTCACTTTAACTTCTGTCCGATTGTTTTCAGGAGGTTTCCCTATTGGAACCTTGATAGTGAACCTGTTGGGTTCCTTTCTTATTGGTTTTTCTTTTGTATTTTTTGGCAGAGAACAAATAGCAGTAAATTTTAGAATTTTCCTTTTTATTGGAATTTTTGGTAGTTTTACTACTTTCTCAACCTATATGTTTGAAAGCATTCATTTTTTAAAAAATGGGGATTATAAATTGGCTTTTTATTATATTGCAGTGTCAAATATTTTAGGGTTGATTTTGGTGTATTTGGGAATATTGCTGGGAGAGTTTTTTGAAAGATAAAATAATACTTATGAAGACGTTACAAATAAAAGTAATAGGAAAAGTGCAAGGAGTGGGTTTTCGATATTATACCGAAAAAAGAGCAAAGCAATTTGAAATAAAGGGTTTTGTCCAAAATAAAACCGATGGAAGTGTAATTATTGAAGCGGAAGGTAAAGATAGTGATGTGAGAGCTTTAGCCGATTGGTGCGAAAAGGGTCCTTCATGGTCAAGAGTAAGAGAAGTAAAAATATCTGAATTGCCTTTTGTGGGTTATGATAGTTTTGAAGTGAAGTGAGAAGGAGAATAAAGAAATTAGTTTCCTGATCGAACCCGATAGCCATCAGGTCGAAGGGGAGTAGAGAGTAAAGAAATAGTGATTTAAGAGTTGTGTCCCGAAAGCTTTCGGGAGAAGAATGATGAAAAAGAAAGAAAATATAAAAACCGATGTGATGGGTCAGGCATTAATGGACTATCATAAAGGATTTAAAGGAGGAGAACTTATTGTTTCTACCAATATATCGGAAGAAGAGAGTTACCCAGTTTCCTACTTTTTTCGTAAGTATGATGAAATGCCTTTATTGGAAAAAATGGCATTGGATTTGGCTAAAGGAGAAATCCTTGATGTGGGCGCAGGCACAGGAATTCATGCATTAGAACTACAAGAAAGAGGAGAGAGTGTTAAAGCGATCGAAATCAGTGATTTGTGTGTTGCTATTATGAAGGATAAGCAGGTGAAGAATGCTGAGAAAGTAGATTTTTTTAAACTGAAAGCTAATACATATGATACTATTTTATTCTTAATGAATGGTATAGGTTTAGTGAAAACAATGGATGGTTTCGAAGAATTCTTTAAACAGTGCAGTACGCTATTAAAACCTAATGGGCAGATTTTATTCGATTCCTCTGATTTATTATACCTTTATGAGGATGAAGATGGTTCCTATTTGATTAATCTAAATGATAAATACTATGGCGAAGTTCTTTTTCAAACAGAATATAATGGTGAAAAAGGTGTTGAATTCCCTTGGTTGTTTATTGATTTTGATAATCTTAAACAGCAGGCAGAGAAATTTGGTTTTTCAGCTGAATTGATAGAAAATGGAGCTCATTTTGATTATTTAGCACGATTGACGGAAAGTCCTGAATAAGAAAAAGTAAGATTTTGATATTGAATGATGATTTAAACTATGATAACAAAGATATTTCCTGTAGAGAAAATAAGAGAAGCTGATGACTTTACTATTGCAGAAGAGCCTATTGCATCTATTGATTTAATGGAGAGAGCAGCAGGCAAATGTGCAGATTGGTTTTTGGAAAAGGCGAATCATAAGCAGGAATTTGCCATTTTTTGCGGATCTGGTAACAATGGTGGAGATGGTTTAGTTATAGCTCGCTTAATGCAATTTGCTGGTTTTTCAGTTTCTACATATATTTTGAATTTTAGTGGAAAATTTTCCAAAGATTTTGAAGTTAACTACCACCG
>JAOZUW010000107.1:6097-9344 GCA_029938465.1 Bacteroidales bacterium
AAAAATGATAAAACAGTCATTTTTCAGGCTGACTATACTTTAAGTTTTCAGTTTCCCAAATTGGCTTTTCTTTTTCCAGAGAACGAATTATACGTTGGCGATTGGCAAATACTGGATATAGGCTTGTCTGAGAAATATATTCAAGAAACAGATAGTGATCATTATTACCTCAATCATCAATTTATAAAAACCTTGATCAAGCCACGATTGAAATTTGGACATAAAGGGCAATATGGTCATGTGCTTATGATTGCCGGCGATCAGACAAAAATGGGGGCGGCATTATTAAGTTCCAAAGCAGCTCTCAGATCTGGAGCTGGCCTTGTTAGCTGTCATCATCCTGCTTCTGCACAATCATTTTTGGCTGAAGTGCCCGAAATAATGTCAAGCCCAGATCAAGATGAAGAGTGTTTTTCCACTTTACCAAATCTCGAGAAGTTTTCACATATTGCTATTGGTCCAGGCTTAGGTCTTCGTAAGCAAACGCAAAAAGCTTTTAAAATGCTGATACAGCAAACACATATACCTTTGGTAGTAGATGCTGATGCGCTCAATATTTTATCCGAAAATAAAACCTGGTTAAGTTTTTTGCCAAAAAGCTCCATTTTAACACCACATATTGGTGAGTTAAGCCGATTGATTGGAAAATCGCGAAATTCTTATGAACAACTGGAAAAAGCTAAAGATTTTGCAGAAAAATTCCAGATCTATTTATTGATTAAAGGGGCTCATTCGGTACTTTGCACACCCACCAGAAAGGCTTATTTTAATTCTACGGGTAACTCAGGAATGGCTACTGGTGGCTCTGGTGATGTGCTCACAGGTATTATTGTTGGTTTATTAGCTCAGAATTACAGTCCTTTAGAATCTGTATTATTGGCTGTATTTTTGCATGGATTATCTGGTGATATAGCAGCAAAAATAATGGGGCAACACAGCCTAATAGCTAGTGATATTATTGATCATTTAGGAAAGGCATTTTTAGAAATCCAAAGAAGTTAATTCATCAATTCAATTACAATGAAAGAGATGACCTATACAGAAACCTTAGAATGGCTCTTTTCGCAGTTGCCTGCTTTTCAGAGAATAGGAAAGGCTGCTTATAAGGCAAATCTGGATAATACTTATGCATTAATGGAGCTGTTGGGTCATCCGCATTTGAAGTTTAAGTCCATTCATATTGCCGGAACTAATGGAAAGGGATCAACGGCTCATATTCTGGCATCTATTTATCAGGAAGCAGGTTATAAAACAGCCTTATATACTTCGCCTCACTTGCGTGATTTTAGAGAACGGATTCGTGTTAATGGACAAATGATAAGTCAGGATGAGGTAATAGATTTTGTACAAGAGCATAAAGAAGCATTTGAAACCATAAAGCCCTCTTTTTTTGAAATGACAGTGGGAATGGCTTTTGATTATTTTGCTCGTGAAAAAGTTGATATTGCTATTATAGAAACGGGATTGGGAGGGCGATTAGATAGTACAAATATTCTTTTTCCGGAATTATCTATTATTACCAATATTGGTAAAGACCATATGCAGTTTCTTGGGAATTCTTTACGAGAGATAGCCACAGAGAAAGCTGGAATTATAAAAAAGGATACTGCTGTAATTATAGGGAAGCATCAAGAAGAGACTGATGATGTTTTTTTAGATAAGGCAAGAGAATTTGAAACTGAACTGTTTTTTGCGCAAGATATTTTTGAAGATATTGTACTAAATAATAAGCATCAGTTATTTAAAAAGGGAATTGTATTTCTTGAGGATTTGAATGTCCCCTTAATGGGTAATTATCAGAAAGAAAATATACAAACCGCTGTTGCTTCAGCTGATTATATGAAAATCCCTATTCAATTTATAAAGACGGGATTAGAAAAAGTGGTGAATAATACTTCTTTTATGGGGCGTTGGCAAGTGTTAAGCAATCATCCGCTTTGTATTGCTGATACGGCACATAATTACGAAGGATTAGCTGTGGTGATGCAGCAGCTGAAATCAATGGAATACAATCAGTTACATATTGTCCTTGGAGTGGTTGATGATAAAGAGCTAGAGAATATTTTAGTGCTTTTCCCTAGGAGTGCCCAGTATTATTTTTGTAAGGCAGATATTCCAAGAGGTTTAGATGCAGATAAGTTAGCTTCAATAGCTAATGATTTTCAATTGATAGGAAAAAAATATTCATCAGTTAATGAAGCATTAAAAGAAGCTAGAGGCAAAGCTTTTAAAAATGATTTGATTTTTATTGGAGGTTCTACTTTTACTGTGGCAGAAGTGGTATAACTTGATATTTTTGCCGTACTTTGCATAGTGTTGAAAGTGAGTAATTAGTAATAGCTTTCTGAGCGTAGTTGAAGGGAGTGGGATTTAAGAATAGTGAATAGTGAATAGTGAATGGTGAATGGAGAATGGTGAATGGTGAATGGTGAATGGTGAATGGTGAATGGTGAGTGCTGAATGGTGAATAGTGAGTGCTGAATGGTGAGCGAGGAATAATGTCCCGAAAGCTTTCGGGTGAAGAATTAGCAAAAACCAGTCAGGAATAATTTGGGATGTTCAATTAATGGAGATGATATATGACAATAGCAAAGAACATAAAAAATTTTAAAGCAGAAATACCTACAAAGGTGAAATTGGTTGCTGTGTCAAAGACCAAGCCTAATGAAGATATTATGGAGGCTTTTGAGGCCGGACAAATTATTTTTGGAGAAAACAAAGTGCAGGATTTAGCTGCAAAGGCAGAGGTTTTAAACCAAGAGATACAATGGCATTTTATTGGACATTTGCAAAGAAACAAAGTAAAATTTATCGCGCCTTTTGTAAGTATGATTCATGCTGTCGATAGTCTGAAACTATTGAAAGAAATAAACAAGCAAGCCAAAAAAAATAATAGAATAATTGATTGTTTGTTGCAGTTTCATATTGCCGATGAGGATACAAAATTTGGTATGGATGATGGTGAAGTAAAGGAGTTGATAGAAAGCACTGGCTTTTCTGAATTAGGAAATATCCGTATCGCCGGAGTGATGGGGATGGCAACTTATACAGATGATATGGATCAAATAAGAAAGGAATTTGCTAAGCTGAAAGGTTTTTTCGAGGAAATTAAACTACAATATTTTTCCAATCAAGATAGTTTTAAAGAAATCTCTATGGGTATGTCAGGCGATTATAAAATAGCTATTGAGGAAGGTAGCACTATGATTCGTGTTGGTTCTGCCATATTTGGAGCTCGAAATTAATA
>JAOZUW010000001.1:0-1325 GCA_029938465.1 Bacteroidales bacterium
ATTACACTAAAAGTGCATACCTACCTGCCGGATTTCCTCCCGATAGGGATGGCAAGGCAAGGTTTTAACTAACGATTGAGACTAATAAATAACTGAATCCTGAAAATTACAAAGTACAGCCGACAGCTCTAAGTTTCTAATTAAAAATACTGTCATTCCAGAATAAGACTTATTTGCTTTATATCGTATACTTCGGTTCCGGCATCCTTCTTTTCCAGTATAAGTCGCCCAAAAGAATCAACACCTTTTATCCTTGCAGTAAAAATCTGATTTTCATCACTATATTTTTTCCACTTTTCCAATTGAAATAAGTTTTGATGATATCTGCTTAGCAAGTCTAAAGGATCATTCTGCAAAAAAACATATTGCTTAGCAATATGTTGAATCAATAATCCTATTTCTGATTGAATATTATAATTATGATGGGTTATTTGCTTTAAAGAAATAGGGTTTGGCGCGTCAGAATCAAAACACTCCTGATTTATGTTAAGGCCAATACTCAACATAGATTTTTCAATATGATGACCACTGATAACATTTTGAATAAGAATACCGGCTATTTTTCTTTTTCCAACATAGATATCATTGGGCCATTTAATACTCAAACCCTTCAACTTCTTCTCTTTCAAATAATTAATTACAGCCAATGATACACAACGACTTATCTGGAAAATATCTTCAGCTAATAAAAATTTTGGTGAAAGCAGTGTGCTTAAGACAATATTTTCATCCTTTTTACTTTCCCATTGCTTAGAATCTTGCCCTCTTCCATTTTTTTGAAAACCCGCAGATAAAGTATAAAATTCTGGTAAATCTTCTTGAGAAGCTAGCTCCCAGAGTTTATCATGAGTAGATAAGAGTTCATCTATATGAAGATGTTTGAAATTCATGGAAGCTTAATTAATCTTAATAAAGTGGTAGGTAATGCTTCCTTTTTGTTCTTCTGGAGCATCAAGATCGGCAGTAAAACTAGCTCTTCTTGCAGCTTTCATAGCCATATCCCATAATTTCGCATCAGTAACGCTTGTCCCTTTTTGCCGGATAACTGCACGAGTAACAGCTCCATATTTATTTACCCAGATATTTACCACAACCGTACCTTGATCTTTTGAATCATAAGTTGGTTTTGGAAGTGTTTTAGCTTTACGATTACCTAATGAGAAAGAAATCCCATCACCAAATCCACCTAAACCATCGTAATTATCACTTTTAATATCACCTTCTGCTTTTCCTTTATCACCTAATATATCATCTGGGCCTTCGCTACTATTACCCTTGTTGGTTTTTTTTCCTGAATACATCAAACGTTGATCGATTACAGGTTC
>JAOZUW010000001.1:1425-58379 GCA_029938465.1 Bacteroidales bacterium
TTCTACAGGCTTTTCAAAAGGAATTTCTTTTGGAAGCTCTTCTTTTGGTTTTTCAATATTTTCTTGCTTTGGCTTTTCCTCTTCTTTATCTTGAAGAGCCGGAGCCTCATCCATATCTTGCTCCACTATTTCCTCAATAATTTCCTTACTAGTCTCCATAGAACTTGGAGGTGGCGGCGGAGGCGTTTTGGGCTGCTCCAAAGGTTTATATGATTGGTTTTGACCACTACCTACAACCGAAAAGCCCAAATTTACTTCTACACCTTCCTCTTCGGGCAAAGGTAAGGGTGTACTTAAACCTAACAAGATAAGTACCAACAACAACAATAGATGAAAAACTATCGTTATTAAGGTGGCTCGTATTTTGTCTTTATTTTCAGTCATTTAGTAAATCTTTTATTTTGGTGATGTGGCCAAAATTACTTTATGCTTATTTATTCTACCCTTATTTATTTGGTTTACAGCATCTATAACATTTACTACGTATTGAACAGGTACTGTTTTGTCACTTTTTAACACTACCGTACCCTGATCAAACTCTAGCAAAGCCTGTGCCAAAACCTCTGTTAAATTGTTTTCTTCTAATCTTCTTTTATCTAGATAATAATCAAACTGATCATTAATATAAATAGTAATATTTTGTTTGGCCATAGTTTTACTACTACTATTTGGTAATAGTAATTTTATGGCATTAGGGCTAATCAGTGTTGAAGTAATCATAAAAAAGATCAACAATAGGAATACCAAATCAGACATACTTGCCATATTGAATTCCACTTTTCTTTTATTTCTTGATTTTATTGCCATAGAAACGAAGTTTATAATTAGGCCTTTGGCTCATGTAAAACATCCATAAATTCACTTGCTCTTGCTTCTAGAAGAAACACTAATCTATCAATTCGTGCCACTAAGATATTATAAAGCACATAAGCAATTATTCCCACTATCAAACCACCTACTGTAGTAATCATGGCTTGATAAATACCACCCGATAATAATTGTATATCAATATTTCCTCCAGCCATAGACATATCGTAAAAAGCAATAATCATTCCTATAACTGTTCCTAAGAATCCTAACATAGGGGCTGTACTGGCTATAGTGGCTAGAGTAGCAATATTTTTTTCTAAGCGTGACACTTCCAGATTACCAACATTTTCAATAGCAGCATTAATATCTGTTAAGGGTTTACCAATTCTTGACAATCCTTTTTGAAGCATACGAGCAATAGGAGTATTTTCACGACGACATAATTCATTTGCTGTATCATATTTCCCATCAAGCACATTGTCTCTAATGATATTCATAAAATTCTCATCATCTTTTGAGCTTCGCCTAATAATAAAGTAACGCTCAATAAAAATATAAATAGATAATATGGATAAAAGACCAAGTATTGCCATTATCCATCCACCCTTAATTACCAAATCAATAAGTGATACGGTAAGCTCTCCTGATTCTTGATTCATTAACCCAGTGGCTGCAATAGTATCTGCCACTACTCCAGATTGTGCTATATTTTGTAAAAGAATTGTTATCATCATCTTGTATTTATTTTTGCGAATAAAAGTAAAAAATTGAAATATAGAGTCTTAGTTTTACTTTTTCTTTTTTAAACAGCAATTTGTTAATACAAATAACCCAAAAATTTAAACTTTGTTGCCTTGTTGCGAAATTTTTTATGCAACTTTTCTGTATCTCCAGGTTGCCAATCCTATCATTACTACAGCATATATAGCAATCACCAAAATAAGATGATAAACATGAGCTAAAGTGGATCCTTTAAGCAATACCAGACGCATAAACTCAATAAAATATGCAATAGGGTTAACTATATTAAGCCATAATGCCCAGACAGGCATGTTTTCTACTGGAGTAAACAAACCTGAGAGCAATATAAATATCATTACAAAAAACCATGAAATAAACATGGATTGTTTTTGTGTATCTGAAATGGTACTAATAAAAAGTCCCATCCCCAATACCAAAATCAAATAAACTCCTGCCACTAAAATAACCATAGTTACGCTGCCTAGCATTGGAACCATAAAAACAAATCTCGCTAATAATAAACCAATAATAAAATCTACCATTGCTATAAGCCAAAAAGGAAGCAGCTTTCCAATAATAAACTGGTATTTTTTAATGGGTGTTACATTGAGCTGTTCAATAGTACCTATTTCCTTCTCTTTTACAATATTCAATGCTGAAAGAAATAAGCCAATAACTGTAACCAATAATACCAAAATACCCGGAACCATAAATGTTTTATAGTTTAAATCGGGATTATACCAAAAAGAAACTTCTGTTTGAATGTTTATATATTCTTTAGGCATCATCATTTCTTTCACCAAAAAATCTTTATTATAATTTCCAATTATTTTCATACTATAAGCACTCATTAAGCTGGCAGCACTACCATTTATAGCATCTGTAATAATTTGAATTGGGGCTTCTGATCCTTTATACAAATCTTGTTCAAAATGAGTTGGAATATAGATAATTTGCTCCAATTCACCTTTTTGCATTTGTTCTTCTAAGGTTTGATAATTAGGTTTAATAACACTTACAATGTAAAATGGTGAAGCCTTAAATCTGCTGATCAAATCAGCAGAAGTTACAGATTGATCCATATCAGCAATACCCAATTCTATTTGTTTTATCTCAAAAGTAGCAGTATAGCTCAATACCAGCAGCTGCATAATAGGAATAGCAAATATGATTGGTAACATCATTTTATCCCTAAATATTTGCAAAAACTCTTTTTGTATTAAATATAATATTGTTTTCATTTCCTTTAACTATTACACTTAAACGCTGCCTAATGTTTTATCGTTATTCTAAGCTCAAATACAACACATCACTCTAATCGCACCTTGAATTTTTTAATACTTAGCGATATAAATAGAATCGTCATCCCTACTAAAATTGCTGTTTCTTTCCAAACTAGCATAAAACCATTTCCTTTTATCATAATATTTTTAATAATAATGACAAACCATTTTGGTGGTAAAAGATGGCTGATCCAAATAAGTATTTCTGGCATATTTTTCACTGGAAAAATAAAACCTGATAACAATATAGTTGGCAAAAGAAGTGCAAACATACTGAGCAGCATGGCTACTTGTTGAGTCTTACTTACAGTAGATATAAAAACACCTAAACTTAATGCAAGTACAATAAATAAAATAGTTTCTAAAAGCAGAAGCCCTAAACTACCCGCAAAAGGCATCAAAAACACGAAATAACTAATCATTAAAATAATAATAGCACTTATAAACGAGAGAATGACGTAAGGCACTACTTTACCCATAATGATTTGCCAGGGTTTTACTGGAGAAACCAAAAGCACTTCCATGGTTCCCATTTCTTTTTCTTTTGTAATTGAGATTGAAGTCATCATGGTTGAAACCAGCATTAAAATAATAGTTATAATTCCTGGCACAAACATGAAAACGCTTTTTAATTCAGGATTATATCTCATTTGGGTTTCAATATTAATCATCAGAGGCTTGATTGTTGTAGCATTAATCTCCATCAAGTAATCATTGATAATAGCCTGAGTATATGAATACACAATATTGGCTGTATTAGGATCAGATGCATCAGTAATGATTTGTATTTTAGCATTTCCATTCTTTTCCAATTCTTCGCCAAAATTATTTCCAAAAACCAATATTTCTCTTACTTTACCTTCCCTAAAAACATCATCCATTTCCTGTGCATTTGCTAAGTTTCTATCCAAGATAAAGTATCCGGAAGCCAGCATTTTACGACTGATCTCTTGGGAGTAAGCATCTTTACTTTGATCGAATATGGCCAAATGCACATTTTTCATTTCACTTTTAAGGGCAAAACCGAACAAGAGAATTTGCACTACAGGAATCCCGAAAAGTATAAGCAATGAACGCCTATCTCTAATTATTTGCAAAAACTCTTTGATTATAAATATCCTCATATTTAACCTCTTGCTAGTTTAATAAACACCTTTTCAATACTATCTGCTTTATATTTTTGCTTTAGAGCTTCTGGAGTATCCAATGCCGCTATTTTACCATCTACCATAATGCTCACACGGTGACAGTATTCGGCCTCATCCATATAATGTGTTGTCACAAAAATTGTCTTTCCATTATTAGCTTCTTCATATAACATCTCCCAAAACTGTCGTCGTGTTATGGGGTCTACTCCCCCAGTAGGTTCATCTAAAAATACAATAGGAGGATTGTGTATTATTGCGACTAAGAAAGCTAACTTTTGCTTAACACCCAATGGCAAATCAAACACCTTAAGCGTCTGATATTCTTTTAGTTGCAACTTTTCAATATATTCTTCAATTTTTTCTTTTATGGCCTTTCTACTTAAACCATAAATACCACCATAAAGCCTAATATTCTCTGAAATACTCAAATCATTATATAAAGAGAATTTTTGACTCATATAACCAATATGTTTCTTTATTTGTTCTCTTTGTGTATAGATATCATAGGTTGCCACTTTCACCTCCCCAGAAGTAGGTGCCGATAATCCACATAGAATTCTTATGGTAGTAGTTTTTCCTGCACCATTGGCACCTAAAAAACCGAATATTTCTCCCTGCTCCACTTCAAAACTCAAATGATCATTGGCTACAAAAGCACCAAATTTCTTAACCAGATTTTTTACAATTACCTGCTTCATTCTATGATGTTTTGGGTCATTAAATCTATAAAACTATCTTCCATATTAGGCTGTATATTTTGCATTTGAGCATCATAAATTCCTTTTGATCTTAAAAACTCTTGCAGTTTATTTTTAACCACCTCTTGTTCTGATGAAAAATGAATCCATTCACCAAATAAATAAGCAGAATGACAAAGAGGATATTCCCTAAGCTTATTGACCAGCCCATACATATTTTTTGCTTTAACACCAATTAGATGTTTACTAAATAAGTCCACTATTTTTTGCGGCTTATCCACGCCCATAATTTTTCCTTTCTGCATTAAAGCCACCCTATCGCATAAACTAGCTTCATCCATATATGGTGTAGAAACCACAATAGTAATTCCTTGTGTTTTTAACTTATGAAGCATTTCCCAAAATTCCATTCTGGAAACCGCATCCACACCCGTAGTAGGTTCATCAAGTAATAATATTTCTGGCTTATGTATTAAAGCACAAGAAAGAGCTAGTTTTTGCTTCATACCACCCGACAAATCACCGGCTTTTCTTTTTTTAAAAGGCTCTATCTGTTGGTAAATATCTTTAATTAAATGATAGTTTTTAGAGACTGAAGTTTTAAAAATACCTGCAAAAAAATTCAAGTTCTCTTCAACAGTTAAATCCTGATATAAAGAAAAGCGACCTGGCATATAACCCAATTTTGTTCTTAGTTTCTTATAGTCTTTAATGGTGTCAAGATGAGCCATTTGAACCTCACCAGAATCTGGCAGAAGCAAGGTTGCCATAATCCTAAACAAAGTGCTTTTACCAGCACCATCAGGTCCTATAAAACCAAATAATTCAGCTGATTGTATATCCACTGAAATATCACTTATAGCCCGAATTTCTTCATAAGATTTATAAACTTGATTTATTTGAATTATTGTTTCCATTAATGGTTTTTGTTCTTTATATAACTTGAGATTATTTAGAAAATATCACTTCCGCTGGCATTCCTGCTTTAAGCTCTCCTTTATTATCTACTTTAATTTTTACAGCATAAACCAAATTTACTCTTTCCTGCTTAGTCTGAACTGTTTTGGGTGTAAATTCGGCTTTTTCTGATATCCAAACAATGACTCCTGGCAAAATTTTATTCTCTTTCATATTTTCATCAATAAATACTTTTACTTTTTGATCTATTTTAATATGAGGTAATTGATCACCACTTACGAAAACTTTCAATCGAATATCTTGCATATTCGCCATACTATAAAGTGGTTTGCCGGGAGTTGCCATCTCCCCTTTTCTCATAAATTGATTCAATACTTTACCATCTAACGGACTACTGATCCTACAATTTAAAATCTGATAATCAATAGTGGCTATTTGGCTATTCATAGCTTCTATTTGCTCCTTTAGCTGTTGCTCCTTCACTTTAGTGGCTGCTATTTGAGCGTAAAGCAAGTCAAGATTGGCCTGTACATCATCAAGTTGTTTTTGTGTAGCAGCATCTTTTGCAAATAATTTATTTAAACGGTTTTGTTGTACTTTGATGTTTTTTTCTTGCTGTTTTTGTACTACTAATTGGGCACGAATTTCCGGAAAACTTGCTGCAATCAGTTTTTGTTGAGCAATTATCTGTCTCTTTTGATAATACCATAGCATAGTATCTATTTGACCTATTTGCTCATTTGCCTTTAAGTCCATTCCCTCTTCAATATGAAGCCACAAAAGTTCTCCTTGTGCTTTAGCCGAAACAAAAGTTCTGTCTATTTCAAAATTCCCGTAAGCATCTGCTTTTTGATGGGTTTTCTCACAAGCAGTGATCCAAAATATCAATACTCCAAGTATCATTACCCAATTTATTTTTACAATATTCTTCATTGTTTCTAATTTTATAGTTTACCCAATACATTCAAATATGATAATTGCCTATTTATCAGTTGAATTTCATGTATTTTTTTATTTATCTCTGCTTGTTTATATCTCTGCAATTCATCAATATAACTAGCCGTAGTGATGACTCCCTGATTCAATTGATTTGAAGCATTGTCAGCAACACTCTTTCGCAACCGAATGAGTTCTGTATCATCTACCATTAAAACCTCCATCTTATCAATATCAGCTCTCATTTGCTGTAAAGCAATTTGTAAATTCATTTCAAATTCTTTTTTCTGAGTTTCAATAATTTGAATATTTACATCTATTTTTTTTTGCTCATTATTATTCTTATTCCAGTTGAGTATATTCCATTTGAAATTTATCCCAAACATAAAAAACTTGGAAAAATTATCGGATAGATAATTAAAGCCTGGCCTTCCATAACCACTACTAGCAAATGCATATACCTTTGGTAATTTTTGGGTTTCAATGAGCTTTTTGGAATAAGTTAACTTATTTTGAGCTGTATTCAAATAATCTATCTCTAACCTTTGATGCTTTTGAGAAGACATATCGGGAGATTCCACTATCAATTCTTTTACTTCAGATAAATCCATTTGGGTTAGATACTCTAAATTCTTCATTAAAGAATTTCGTTGAATATGAAGTTGATTTAACTGCTGTTTATTGGTCAATGCCTCAGCTCTTAAACCATCTAAAGCACTAGAAATAACAGCCCCTTCTTCTTTCAGTGCTTTTAACTTATCTAATTTTGCTCTTATTTGCAGCTGATAAGATTCAATCACTTTCCTTTGTTCGTCAAGTAATAAAATGGCAAAGAATAAGCTTTTAACTTCATTTTTTAAAGCATATAGGTTCTTATCTATTTGCAATTGCTCCAGAATAGAATTAATATTTTCCAGTTCCTTTTGCTTTTTATACATTCCTCCTCTATAAATAGCCTGATTTATATCTAAAGACAAACGATATTGATCTTGGCTTAATTCAGGAACATTGAAACCAGGAATTTCAAAAGGAAGACTTATTACCTCATTTTGCCATGTGGCTTTTGCATTTATAACTATTTGAGGAAGAAGATCCTTTTTAATATTATCTTGAGATAGATCTCTTATATTAGATTGAAGTTCTTTTTGCAAAAATAAAGGATGATTTCTTTGCGCACTTTCAAAACAAGTACTCAATTTTAATTTTTCCTGCGTAAAACCAGAAACAGAAATAAGCAAAAAAAGGATGGCAGATAAAAGGTTAAATTTATACATAATTTAAGGCTTTATACTGTTAATAATAAAATCAGCCACATGTGTTTTCCGGTCTTTCAACATTTTTTTATAGGCCTTTTCATCACCTTTATAAATCACACCTGAAATCATGGGCTTTGCTACAATTGGAAAAATGCATAGGGATATCACATTGATAAGCAATTGAGCAGGATCAATTGCTTTTATTTTTCCCTGAGCTATCTCCTCGGCAATTTGATCTTGAATAAAATCCACATCAAAATTCATCTCTTTCACCATCTTCATTAAATTATCGGGACGATGACTAATTTCATGCAAAACAAAACCTGGTAAATGTGGGTTCCTCTCCAAAACATCGATATATTTCGATACAAAATATCTTAACTTTGTAAAAAAATCCTTATCCCCTTTAAACACCTCTAATAGATTAGGAATAAAAGCTTTAAAGGCAATTTTGAAAATTACATTAAACAACTTCTCTTTGCTACGGTAATAATAATGCAAAAGGGCTTTATTTATGCCTGCCACATCTGCTATCTGTTGCATACGGGCTCCTGCCATTCCTTTTTCAATAAAAACTACTTCGGCTGCTTGAATTATTTTTTCTTCGGTATTATTATCTTTCTTTGACATCCCAATATATTTATCCATTTAGATTAACCATATGGTTAAACTATATGGCAAATATATTAAAAAATATTTAAAGAAATAAAACCTATTAAAAAGGATATCCTACTGCAAAAGAAATAATATAATCACCAAAAAATGATAAATTATTAAAAATCCACTTTCCATCTCCTGCTATATAAGGCTTCCTAATAGGTACACCTATATCAAAACGTATAACAAAATAAGTAATATCAATTCGTAAACCAAGGCCTGAACCTATGGCTATATCACTTACAAACTTATTCATTTCAAACTTACCTCCTGGCCTTGTGTCATCCTCATTAATCAACCAAACATTTCCTGCATCAACAAAGAATGCACCATAAGTTTTATAAGTAATCGGAAAGCGGTATTCTATATTACCCATTAGTTTAATTTCTCCAGATTGATCAATATAGTAGTTATTCATAGAGCTTTCTGGTGGCATATAACTCCCGGGACCTAATGTTCGAGCATAAAAAGCTCTAATATCTTGGCTTCCACCAGCAAAATATTGTTTGATATAGGGTAGAACTGTAGAATTACCATATGGAATCCCCACCCCTGCTACTAAACGAAAAGCTAATTGAGTTTTCTCATTAAAATACATATAGTACCGTAAATCATTTGTTAGTTTTGCATATTGAGAATAAGGAACATTAAATAGGGATCCGGGAGATCCTGAATCTTTTAATCCAAAAATATTATAAACACTGTTTATTACATTACCAGACAAATCCACATCTGCATTATAATAAAACTGATTAAACTTTTTCTTTTTTGGATTTGTAGAATAAATATAACTAAACCTTGAACCAATAATGAATTGCTCATTAAAACTTTTGGCAACCTGTGGATATTGCTCTAGAAACTCTTCAAATTCTATAGATGTTTTTGTTAAATGCAGATAATCAATAGTAGCAGGTTCTATTTTATACTCTCTTTTTGCTGAAGTACGCCAAGAATATCCAAATTTAGCCTGCGAAATTTTCATATCATAATACCTAACACGTTTTAATGTTTTCAATCCCATACTAAAATATGTTTTTGGAACATATCTTGTTGATTTATTTTTTATAGGGAAAGGAGTGATAAATCGCGGAAATATTAATTCTAAACTACCTCCAATTTCATAGGAATTAAAACCAAGTTCATATTCTGTTCGTGATGCTCTTTTTTGCCATTCAAATCCACCTTCAAGTTTAAAAATTAGTTTTTCTGCTCCTTTAAAAATATTCATATGACCAATAGAAGCTATAGCAGCCGGACCAAGAAAATTATTAGATTTTGTAGCGAAATTCACTTCTAAACTAGTTTGCAATGGTTTTAAAGGCACCAAAACAATATGCGCATCTAATAAAGCCAAAGAATCATCAACAGAACTATAAGATACCTCAACAGAACGAAAGGATTCCATTCCTTGCAAATATCTCAAGGTATTTTCATGTTTAGTATATTTATAATGCTCCTTGGGCTTGATAGAAATAGCTTGTGTAATAATTTTCGGTCTATATGTATTCTCAATAGTTTTATAATAACATTGATTAATAAATAATGAATCGGTAAATGCTACATTTTTTAAAGAAGGTTTGTTTGAATTTATTGTAATATCTATATTACGGATATAGTACTTATTATATGCTTCTTTACTAATATCATCTTTAATGATTAAAGACATATCAACTTGTTTATTCCCCATTGTTGTATCAGCATAGAATAATAAATCATTAGGATTAAAGTAATAATAACCCTGATTTTTTATAATCTTACTCAAGCGATTCCGCTCTGCTTTTAAATCTTTAATCCAATAGTCGTTCCCATTTATTATAAGGCTATTATCAAGAGATGAATTAATAATACTATCCAGTTTTGAATGTTTATTTATAAAGTTCAAATTTCGAATAGTATATGCTGGCTTAAATAAAACAGAGTATTTAGCTCTAATTTTTTTATCATTTTTTCCATAAACTTTCAAATCAAGTGTGATATCACTATCAAAAAGCCCCATATCATAAAGGCGCTGTTTCATTACTTTAACCCGGAACTTTGGCTTTACATTTTTCAACAAGACTGGAGGTTTTCCAAAAACACGATGTAAATAATGCCTTGGGCCCCAATCGCCACTTGGTTTCCAATAATTATAAATAGATAAATTTAGGCGAGGCATAAATACTATAGGCCTATTGGTTTTCACAATACCAACCTTGTAAAGCTCGTAAGCCTTTATAGGTTTGTTATTTATTTTGCCCAATCCTTTTTCAGAGAATACAGTATAGGTGTATAATTTTTCATCATCAGCTAGAAACTTAGTATTTGAACAAGAGGTGAAAACAAAAAGCACAATAATAAACTGACTGATATAGAAACCAAAATCGATTACTATACCCTTTAAACTATTAATATTACACTTTTTTATCTTCATTCTATATTATTCTCAAACTTAGCTTTTAACTTTGATTTTTTTATTTCTAATTTTTTTTATCCTTTTGCTTCTTTTGTTTTTCTAGGTCAACAAAAATATCTTTTACAGAATAAAAACTCTTTCTATAACGAATGCCTCCCCCTGTTTCTATTACTTCTCCCTCTAACAAACCTTCATACTTATCTTTCCTAAAAAATACAGTTCTAAAACGACCATCTTTAGTAATTTTTACTTCTACTTCTAGCTCGTTTTGAACAAAATTGGAAACACTTTGTTTGGCATTTACATCCGAGGCTAAACCCAAGCTACCCTTATACTTTATTCTAGCCCTATCCTTAAAAAAACTTTTCCCCACATTATAATAATAATTACGACGAAAAACCTCTTCACCAGACTCACCATAATCCATATAAGATTGCACATCAAAATTTAAATCTACAAAATGAAGATTATCACCTATAAGATGATTTAGTTGTCTGGCATAAAAATTATCGACCTGTGCTGCTACCATAGATGTTCCTCCTGCATCTGAACCATTAATGCTAATAACAAAACTACCTCGAGCCAAAAGATTAAGCGCATTAATATTCTTCTCTTTCTCACTAAGTTGGGCAATTCTTGCTGAAACTATTGCATCATTTGTTTCGGAAGATATACCAAATTTCAATTTCACATTATTTAGTTCACCGTTCATATAAAGAAACACTTTAAATATCATAACCTTATTGTAATCTGGAATAAGCCCTTCCGTTGATGCCCGAACCTCTGATGAGGCTATAATATTTACATGTGGATTATATATATCATTTGATAAAGAGATGAAACTACCTGGCTCAATTTTATATTTCTTAACTGTTATCATTGGAATACTATAATGCAGATCTCCTTCCTGCACCTCGAAAATTCCTGAAATTACTGTATTTTCTCCTTTTGAATTATAGTTCATACTACCATTAAGGGTGGCATTCAAATAATTTTCACCTCCATTGTCAAAATACAACTTAAAATGTGTTCCGTTATCAATAATAATTTGAGATTTAATCTCCTTAAATAAATCCTTACTAAAATTTGCACTCTTTTTATACTTTCTTTTTTCTTTTTCTTTTATACTATCACATTTATATTCACAAAACCTTACAACACCCTGATTATCATTCATAACAAGACTTTCAGGAAAAACATAGGTTAGATCTGTAGAATGATCCAATACTACCTGAGCATCCAAATTCAAATCTCCTGATGAACCTTTTATATCCACATTAGCCTGTGCTTTTAATAAACCAAACAAAACCTCATTATCTTCCTTTGTTGAGTTCATTATTTCGATGTTATCTGTTTTTAGTTGCAGATTGCTATAATAACCAGATGTTTTATCGAATGATAGTTTACCAATAAGTTTTGCTGTCTGATTTTGTTTATTTATAATAGAAAACTCTTCAAAATCAATAACATTATTCTGTATGACTATTTTTTCATTTCCAAGCGTAAAATAATTATTTAAAAAGACAACTCCCAAACCAGTATCACTAAAACTTAGCTCTCCATTAATAATAGGATTTTCTATATTTCCCTGAACACCTAAATTCCCATTCAGAATCCCTTTTGCATCAACAATATAATCAGATAATAAATAATTCATCTTACTTAAATCCAACTTTTTAATATCCAATTCAATATCAAAAGGATTATTTTCCGCTTTTAAATCATAATCCCCAGAAAGATGAATATCCTCATAATCACCCTGTATTGCCATGTCAACAGAAAATAAATCATCTTTATAAATTAATTTTGATACAGAGAGCTCACCAGCATCAAAACCAAAAATATCAACATCTTTCAATGATAATTGTCCATTAATAGCTGGATTATGATATATATTTGTAAAATTAATATCTGCACTTAACTTTGCAGCAACTAAAGTATCAGTTATGAAAAGTTGTTCTAGGTTTTCAAGATTAATATTATCCAATTTTAAATTTAAGCTTTGTGCTTTCTTTTCAGAAGAAGAAAACGAGATAGTTTGATCTTTACTATGCAATTCTAATTTATTCATAAGAAAATGATCAGAATGCAGAATCAAATAATTACTATTATCAATATTCCATTGATCGTAATTCAATATAAGGCTATCAGAAAGAATATGTATTGCAGCACCATCATATGATGGGTCTATACGGAATCTTAAGTCAAGATATTTATTATCAAAGGAGTCATAATAACGAAAACCACTTATCAAATCAGAGTTACTAAATGTTCCAAACAGACTCATTTTACCTTTTAATAAATTGTCTATCTCCATATTTGTTTGACAGAGGTATTCTAATTTCTTTGATGATCCTTTTAAAGAGAGAGATAAACCATCAATATGTAATGATTGATAACGAAGACCAGGTAATAATACATTAAAATCAATCTTATCAAGATTTTTATCATATCCACCATTAATAGTAAGCTCATCAAACTCAGGATAATCCGGGAAAAATAATCGTGCAAATGCCTCAGGATATTTTATTTTACCATTAACATTGAAAACTGGAAGTGTAAATTTTACAGAATCATCTTTTGCATTTTGAAAATAGTAATTTGGCAAACTTTCAACTGAACCTATAAAATCTGAAAGATGATCGTCTGCTGTGAAATCTAGATTATAATAAAAACTAGATAAATGAAACTCTGTATTTTTATTTGCAGTAATAAAACTCAAATCAGCAGGATGCATATTATAGATAGTGTCACCAAAAGTAAAGTTCAAATTCTCAATCTCTGAAATAATTTTATAATTATCTCCTTTAGAAACCTCAGCATTCAAAACAGCTTGTCCATCAAAAATAAACTCTTCATCAAGGATATTTAATGTAAATAAATCTATTTTTTTTGCATTGATATCCAGATTAAGCATTTGATTATCTTCAAGATAAACACCATTGGCTTTTATATTAAATAAAAGGTTGGTATCTAATGAAAAAAGATTGGCATCAAATTGCCCAGCAAACATTTGCTCCTCAAAAAATATATTGTTATAATCATAGTTATTATACCTTATTTGATCAATATCTAGATCTATAGTAGAATTAGAACCAGTGAAATCATTTCCTTCGAACATAGCTTGCAATTCGAAATTTGCTTTTTCAAATCCTAAATCCTGAACAGAACTTAGATTTTTAAGACAAGCTGAGACATTAAAAATATACTTTGGCACTCCACTCAGAGAGATATCCAGCTCTTTCACATTTATTTGACCTACACTAGATTCTATTTCGCCAAGAAAATGATAATTACTACTCCCTCCTGTCAGGTTTCCTTTAAGAATTACAAAATCGGGAATACTATATGGAGAAATGATTGGAAAAGCTTCAAGAGCGAACTCCAAATCATTTTTAGAGCACATTAGCTCAGCTATTTGCATATCATAATATATCGAATCATCACCTAGTAATCCTCCTATTTTACCCGATGAAAACAGTTGAATGGAATCTTGATTATAAAACTCAAACTGCTTAATTCTCAAATTATCCAAACCACCATCCAACTGAGTATGAAGTTTAAAACTACTTTTAACAAAATCCTCAGACAAAAAGTTGTATTTTTCTATAAATGGATAAAAATAATCTATATCATTCCAGTTTAAGCTCTTTATTATCAAATTAAGGTTTAGATCTTTCTTCCTCAACTCATTATAATTTGTTGGATTAATATCTGTTTCAAGCTGTATTCGATAACTTGAATTTGAAGTTGTAATATCCATATCCTCAATTGAAAAAAGAGATCCATGTTGATTTAAATGGCCTTGCATAGCCATAATATTTAAACCATTATGCTCTTTTCCGCTTAAATGATTAATCTGCATCTTACAAAAACTATCATCTATAATAAAATCAATCAATTTTGCATCTAAATCATAAATATTTAAATGATCACTGTTGAAATGTTCTCTAGCATTATATCTGCCTTGATAATTGAGTGTAAATTTAAAACCCTCCAATTCCAAATCCTCCCCTTCAACACGCCATAAATATTGCCCCCAATTTGAATCATCATCGGTTTGAGTATTTGAATGATCATTTGGCAGGAAAGCAACAGAACAATGGGTGTTTTTTATAATGCCTTTATTCAGAGAAACTTTTTCTTTTGTAATATCCACTAATAGATCTTTTACCTCTAAATCAGCTGATTGCATAGAAAAAAGAATAGATGAGGTAGAGTCAATATAAGTAAATATTACATTATTTAGAACTGCATTACCCAGCCGAATATCAGCAAATTCGAAAGTGGTTGTATCATTATCTTCCTCTGTATATAAAGATTCGTAGCTCATTTTTGTTTCGTGAATATCCACGTTTTTACAATAAATAAGTGTATCCAAATTTAAAGTGCCCACTTCTAAACTTAGTTCTCCAACATCTACAATCAATTCAAATCCAATATCCTCATCTCTATACTTCATATATGAAGATTTAACAATAAGGTTATCCACCATAAATTCCCAAGAATTTGATTCTACTTTTGGTGAGGCGTCTTCTTCAGTTTGATTATCACTAACTTGCTGTAATAACTGTTCAACATCTCCTTTAAAACCTTCTAATTCCACCTCTTGTGCAATAATTTTATGCCTAAATAGTGGAAGAATCTCAAAACTTACAGCTAATTTTCTAAGATAAAGAAGAGTATCTGCTTTATTTTTTGAAATAAGTAGCTCCTCAACTTCAATATTTTTTCGAAATCCGAAATACAACTCTCCAATACTAACATCACAATTTAATTGTTCTTGAAGTATTGTTACACCATAGTCTTTAGCTTTATTTTTAATTGGAGAGAATGAGAACACAAATATTAAAATGATAAATATTACAGTAAGTAGTAAAAAGAAGCCTAACATTGCTTTAATCACTACATCTAAGGGCTTATATTTAACTATTTTTTTAATTTTTATTTTATTCATCAAGGCTAATGCAATAATAACTTATTTATCTATTCCACACCTACATTATTTCTTGAAATCAAGCTGAGAAAAATGAATTTCAACACTAGGTATACATATATCTACTTTAAATCATAACTGTAGTTAAAACGCTTCGGAATAAGTAAAGAAAAACAGTGGTCTCTTCTCAAAAACACCTACATCAAAACGCAGATTTGATCGTGTGGCTTCATTAACAACCAACCTAATGCCAGCACCATAGGTCCATTTAACCCCATCCCAAGTATAAGAATTAAAATCGGGAGCCACTTCTCCTAAGCCCGTAAATACAGCACCTGAAAATACCCAAAAAATTGGGAATCGAAGCTCAACTTGCGCCTCAATCATTGTCTTATCACGAAAACGTCCATGATATACTCCTCTCATCATATCATCGCCACCCATCAAGGATAATGACTGTATAGGCACATTTCCAAATTTTGCTTCGCTATATAACTGTCCTGCCAATGTAAGTCCTTTAATTGGTGTAATAAATTTGCGCAAATCAATAGTCAAAGAGTTATACTCAAATTCACTTCCTATCCATTTTCCATAATTCATAAATTCAAAATATATGGCAGATCCTTTTCTAGCACTAAGACGATTATCACGAGTGTCATAACGTGCTCTAATTCCAATACCTGATTGAATACCCTCATTTTCATCCAAATTCTCATAATTAAAAGCACATTGCTCGGCATCAGCCACGGTATCAACCTTCAAAAAGTTATTAAATAGATATTTAACTCCAATGTAATAGGTTTCATTAAGTTGATATACTATGGATTGTTCAATACCAAAATTTTCGGTATCTACCCAACATCTATCTTCCAGTTTTGTATCATCTCCAATACCAAAATAATAACTCGGGAAATCAATAAACATTATTTGAGTGAAGCTTTCCCATTTATTTTCACTAAAAATCAAATCAGAGGTTAATACACCTTTATATTGCTTATTCATAGTTAAATAAAACAATGCCGTAACTTGAGAAGGTTGTATACTTTCATCATATTGATCATCGGCTCCAATCCTAAAAGAGTTTATTTTTGTTAAACCAAAAAGCCAATCAGTTTCGGCTGAATATGAAACGACAGGCAATGGAAATATCCGAACTATTTTTTCCATCTTTTTATTAAAATCATCCAATTTTGATTGATCTGCTGTAGTATCTACTTTTTCCTTTTGTGTAGTGTCCATCATTATTTCAATAGGTTCATCATAGAATCCCAAACTAACTTTAGCTGTTGTTGTATGACTTAAAAATATTAATACGGCTAGCAAGAAATATATCCTCATATCAAATATGATTTTGTGAAAAAACAATATAGAAACTTTCAATTAATACTAGGTCAAAGATAAAATATTTTCTCTGAAAAAAAAACAGGTTTTAGAAATACCCCTCACGTTTACGGAATACCCATTCAGCTGATAGCAACAGCAATAAAATAAAAACCAATATTTTTGTATCGATTAAATGGATAAGATTTTGCACATAAGAAGCACGTTCTTTAAAATCTGGTCGATTAATTAAATCCTCAATAAGTTCATCCAATTGAGATGGATAATATGTTTTCCCTTGAGCTTGTGCAGCTAAATTAGATAATAACTCCACATTTGCTTTCTGCTCATTTTTTTCTACACTCCAAGAATCTACCACAAATTCACCTTTTTTATAAAGTATAGTATCTTTTGTGATTGCTTTTCCTTCGAACGAATATAACCCAGGTTTTAAATGCCCTAAACTCACGGAATAATGATCCTTATTGGGTAAAAAAACATACTGATAAATATGATTCTGTTCATCCCTTAGTTCCAAATCTATATCGGCATCTGATATCAACTCAAAATTAGGATTATACACTTCTGCTTGCCACTCAATTTTATCTGTTTCATTATAAATATTATCAAAATGAATGCCAAATCTATCTTCATAAATACCTGTGAGCAAATACTTTGCAGTTCTTTGTATATAAGCATCAAAGTTATTGAAGTTACTATTTTTTTTATAGTCATTCAAACGCCATTTCCACAAGCCTTCACCAGCTAAAAGCGTATATTTTACACTTCCTTTATGCCAAAAGAACTGTAAAGGTTTTTGTGTTTCATACCCCTTAATATTTTGCCAGAACATCACCTGTGAGTAGCTCATACTTTCGTACGAAGAAAAAGGAACGTATAAAGGAGGGAAATCCTCCATAGTATTTAACCAGTATTTCGGCATCTTAAATACGGAAAAATCAGGGTTAGCTTTTGCCTGTGCATATTCAAAACCACCTTGTGGGCTTGAAATCCTCCAGGGAATATTTTGTTTCGACAATAAAGAGAAATCAGTTTGCGGACTTATTACAAACCAAAGTGCTTTTTTATCAAATCCCTTTTGTTCAAATAATTGTATGCTTCGCCTATCAGCCACAGGTAAGGAATGCAATATAATCAACTGATAATCACTTATTTCAAAAGGATAATCCTGTAAGGTTTTAACATCTATTTGATAAGAGGATATTTTCCGTAATGAAGAGGCCATAGCTCCTAAATCAGGATGTGGGGCTCTACCCAATAATAAAACTTTATTACCTGTTTTCACAATTTGAACATAAAAAGCACGCTCCACTTCCATTTGTTTCCCTTGTTGATCCTCTGTCAATAAGCGAACGACATATTTTTGCAGCCCTTTTCCTTTAGGTTCTAATTGAAAATTTACTACAGAATTATATTCATTATTAGATATGTTAATAGTTTTACTATTAATGGTTATTTGATCATAATCAACTGTTACTTTCAGTTTTTTATTTTTCAAACCATTTGCCTGAACAACAACTTCTAAAGGAAAACTTCCTCCTTGTTTTATTACTTTATTAAAATACAAAGCATCAATAAAAAGCTCTTGTTTTGCAGATGTATCACCATATACTACTGGATATATCTCCACTGGAGAGTTTTGCAATATAAAAGAAGGATTTTGACCTTGATTATAATTTCCATCACTAAGCAAGACTACAGCGGATAAATTAAGCATATAGTACTTATCCTCAACATAACTCAACATTTGACCAATATCGGTTCTTTTGCCAGCAAAAACTATCTTTTTATCCCATACAATATCTTGATGAAAACCTACAAAATCAACATTAAAATGATTGGACAATTTCGATGAGATATGATGAATTGTCTTGCTTATTTCCTGTGTAAATGCAAGGCTGTCATGATGCAACAGCATAGATTCTGACTCATCGAGAGCTATAACGATCATTGGTTTCTCCAGATGCTTTGTTTTTTCTATTAAATATGGATTAAGTAACAAAACACCCAAAACAAAAACGCTTAAAAAACGAAGGATAAAAAAAAGAATTTTATACCCATTGGAAAAATCGTGACGGGAATTGCGGTAGTATAAAAAAGCCGATATGGTTAATGCCACCAAAATAACAAATAGCAATAACCATAAAGGCTGTTCAAGATTTATTGGTAATTCTTTCAAAAGAATAATATAAATAAGTATTTTATGTGTTCATTCCGCCACAAACATTAATCACTTGGCCTGTTACATAAGTAGATAAATCTGAGGCTAAAAAAGTGGCTACATTTGCTACATCCTGAGCCTGCCCACCTCTCCTTAGAGGAATGGTTTTAATCCATTCTTTACGAACATCCTCTGGTAATTTTTCAGTCATTTTTGTTTCAATAAAACCAGGAGCAATGGCATTACATCTAATACTTCTTGAACCTAATTCTTGCGCTATTGATTTTGTAAAGCCAATCAAACCAGCTTTAGAAGCTGAATAATTTGATTGTCCAGCATTACCACTAACACCAACAACAGAACTCATATTAATAATGGAACCTGATCTTTGCTTAAGCATATATTTCTGTACAGCTTTAGTCAGGTTAAAAACTGATTTTAGATTGATTTTTATCACTAAATCCCAATCAGCTTCTGTCATACGCATTAATAAATTGTCACGTGTAATACCTGCATTATTTACTAATATATCTACACTACCAAAGTCTTTAGCTATTTCATCGACCATTTTTTCAGAACCTTCAAATGAACTGGCATCAGAAGCATATCCTTTAGCTTTAACTCCCATATCACTTAAATCCTTCTCAAGGGACTCAAAATTCTCATCTTTTACTAAATCAGAGAATGCTATATTGGCTCCTTCTTGAGCAAATTTAATGGCAATCTCTCTACCAATTCCTCGGCTACCTCCAGTAATGATAGCAGTTTTTCCTTTTAATAATATCATAGTTTATTATTTGTTTTCAATCATAAATTAGCGGCCAAAGATAAAAAACTTTTGCAACAGGGGCTAGTCCATATTTTCGCAATTCTTTTCCTTTGGACTACAACACAATGAGAAGTATTAATTTTTCAATAGCTTTATACTTTAGTTTACTCACTCAAATAACTACTCAACTCTTGATACAACTTATTAAAATCATCAAGTGTTTTTTCAGTGTTTTTAGTATCTGCGCTATCAGAATATGATTTTAGTTTTTTCGCATACAAGGAGATTAATTTAATATGGTATGTTTCTCCTATTCTGGCTACACTTTCACTAAAATCAACTACAGTTTTCTCCATACGGTTTAACTTAATATATTCTAGAGAAGGAATCAATTCCTCTAATTCTTGCAGTGCACCGTGTAAATCAACAATACGGATATTCTCAAATCCGCTATCTTCAATCTCAAGGTTTTTATCTTCTTCTAGTATATCCTTATCAGGATAGTTTACAATATGTTCTGTCAACACTTTAAATAATTCATCCATATGAACAGGCTTCATCAAAAAGGCACTAAACCCCAACTCTTCATAATTCACCTTTTTATCGTACGAAACACTTGCTGTAAAAGCTACAAGTGGAATTTTTGAAGTACTTGAATCACTTTTTAATTTTTCAGCAGCTTCAATACCTCCCATAATAGGCATACGAATATCGAGTAAAATAATAGATGGCACATACTCTTTTGCTTTTTCAATAGCTTCACGCCCATTTCCTGCTTCAAGTATTTGTGCACCCGAAGGTCGTAAAAACTCTCTGATTAATCGTCTGTTAGCACGACTATCATCCACAACAAGAATTGTAGACGAT
Organism: Bacteroidales bacterium; assembly: GCA_029938465.1. Classification (GTDB taxonomy): domain Bacteria; phylum Bacteroidota; class Bacteroidia; order Bacteroidales; family UBA12170; genus UBA12170. The sequence goes on from JAOZUW010000001.1 coordinate 22,339, forward strand.
TTTAAATCAATATTTCTTGATGGACTAAGCTCTTTTTTTATCTTCGGTTTCAATTCTTTATCTGCCACCAATACATCATTCAAGTATAAATTAAAAATTGTTCCAAAACCCACTTTACTCGACAGCTTAATGCGTCCACCCATCAGCTCCATTAAGCGTTTACTAATCGTTAAACCTAAACCTGTTCCTCCATATTCAGAGAAAACTTGTCCATCTTGCTGTTGGAAGGCATCAAAGATAATATCTTGTTGCTCTTGTGGAATTCCTATTCCTGTATCTATAATTTCTATTAAAAGATTTACATTATGAGTAGCAATAGGAGCAGCAACTCTTTTTATATTTATGGTAATGCTTCCTTTTTCAGTAAATTTAATAGCATTGCTTATAATATTTACAAAGATTTGTTTTAATCTGATTTCACTAAGGATTAAAAAATCAGGAATATCTTCATCAATATTAGTATGGAATAACAGATTCTTTTCCGTGAATTTTATTAAAAATATTTGCTGTATCTCTTCTACAAAACGGCTGATATTCACGGCTTGATATTCTATTTCAAATTTCCCAGCTTCAATTTTTGATAGATCTAATATATCATTGATAAGAACCAAAAGGCTTCTTCCACTACTCTTCATACTTTCGAGATAATGTCGTTGCTTTGTGTCTCTAATGATAGATAACAAAAGGTCAGTAAATCCAATAATTGAATTCATTGGTGTTCTTATTTCATGGCTCATATTTGCCAAAAAATCACTCTTGGCTTTATTCGCATTATCAGCTTGTTCTACTGCATTTTTTCGATCTTCAATTTCTTGTATTAATTGTTTATTAGACTCCTTTAATTGACTGGTTTGTACTGTCACCTGACGTTCAAGTAGAATCTTTATAGTATTTATTCTCCTCACACGTAAAAAAACAGTAATTGCTATTAATAAAACAAAACCAAAAGAAATAAGAAATAAGAACCAAGCTTCTTTATAAAGTGGAGATTTAATACTAATATGCAATTCTAATAATTCAGGATTCCAGATTCCATCATAATTTGTTGAAGTAAGCTGAAAAGTATAATGTCCACTTGGCAGGTTCAAATAAGATATGTAATTGGCTTTTCTGCTATAAACCCATTTATCTTCTATGCCTAACAAACGATATTTAAATTCGATTTGCTCAGGATGTTCTAGTTCGATAGCTAAAAACTCTATACCTATAAAATTCTCTTGATAAGCTAGCGAAATTTTTGATTCATCATAAAACTCATGTATTCTTTCAGGCTTATTAGTATATAAAACAGATTTATTATATACTTGAAAATCAGAAAATTTTATTTTTGGGAATTTCTTTTCTAAAACAATATCTTTGGGATGAAAGCTTATAATACCATCTTCTGTACCAAAATACAAATACCCATCTTGATTTATTGTGGCAGAACGACGACTAAACACATTTCCTTTCAATCCCTGATTAAAACCAAAAAAATTCGCTTGAGAATCCATGGTTTCAATTTTAATTAAACCACTATTTATAGCCACCCATAAATTCTCTTCAGTATCTTCTATTATGGAATATATACTAGCTGATTTTAATTGTTTTGCTTTTTGATATTGAATAAATTTATTAAAGTTTCTATCATAATAATACAAGCCATCATCAATAGTTCCAACCCACATTATACCAGAATTGTCTTCAAAAAAACAAGAAATATTATTTCCACCGATGGAGTACATATTGCTTATACTGTGCGAAAAATGAATACTTTCTTTAGAAATGGAATTATAAATCCATAATCCGCCTCCCTCAGTTCCAATCCATATTTTTTCACGATAATCTTCTATAATACTGATAACTGGATAATTGGTTATAATAGAATCAACTATAATATTATTATCATAACAATAGGCTCCTTTAGAATTATATAGCCATCTGTTATTTGCATGATCAACAAAGGTTCCAGTATAATTCACCACCTCATTAAACCAATCACATTTTTTTATGCTGTTTTTTTTACTTTCATCACAAATTTCCAGACTAAAAATTCCTTGCCTTGCACTTCCAAAATTAATTCTCGTATCGTGATAATACAAATTAGTCTGATTACAATCTTTCAATGTAAATTTGCTATTTACCACATCGGATAATTCTTTTACATAGTCTCCATTTTTATCGAAAACTAAAATTCCGCTTCCTAGACTACCAACCCATAACCTATCCAGACAATCCGTTTCTAAACAACTTATAGGTGTTCCTATAATTTTTTCATTATTAATATCAAAATTCGGATTTGTAAACCGATCTTTTCTGTTTTTTAGATGTAACAAACCATTATTATGAGTAGCCACCCATATACTCCCTGCGGGTGACTGTACAACATTATTAATTCTTTTAGCAATAACACCATTGGAAATGTTATTGTATCTAATAATATCATATTTGGCTTTGCTTAAATCAATCTCATTTAAACCATTTTTTGTAGAAACCCATAATTTGTTATCTCTATCAACATATAAATCATTGACAAAGTTATTGCTTAAAGATTGTATATCATTATAATTATAAACAAAATCCATCCTACTTTGGGTAGGTGGATTATAACGACTTAATCCTGCTCCAGAAGTACCCATCCAAATATAACCCGCATGATCTTCAATAATACAATTTACACTATTTGATAATAATACGTTTTTTTTATTTCTCTGATTAATAATACTTCTGAAAGTGTTTTCTTTCAAATTGTATACACTAACACCATTTTCTGTTGCTATCCAATAATCACCTGTTTCATCTTGACATATATCACGAACATTATTATTAATCAAACTATTGGAATTATTTTCTTGATGTTTAAAATACTGCTGTTGTAGAGTCTTTTGGTTAATATATAACAATCCACTGCCCTTTAAACCTATCCATAAATTTTCATCCAAATCATGAAAAATAAATGTAAATGAATTCTTTAATTCCAAAGAATCACCAGGTATTGTTATGTGATAAATATTCACATCATGCTCTACCTTACTATAAAAATATAGTTTCCCATCATTTCCAGAGAACCAGATTCTATCCTTTGTTTGACATAGATGACGAGCATCCATTCCAAAACCTTCATTATCAGTATCCGAAAAAGAAAATATCTTAGAATGCTTTCCATCAAATCGTGCTAGTCCTTTTGGAGTGGCCATCCATAAAAAACCCTCTTCATCAATATCTATTTCATAAATATAATTTGAAGGTAAACCGTAATTAGTAGTTAAATGCTTATTAAATGGGTAACGATTACTTTGTTGTGCTACAACAGGAATATACAAAAACCATAACAAAACAAATAAAAACACACACCCCTTTAATTGTTTTTCAAATGGCCAAAAAATATTTAATCTATACTTATGGATAAAAAGATGCATCATGTAAAAAAGGCTAGAAAAAAATCTAAATCTATCAAACAAAGATAATATTTTCTATGTATTGTCAAAATACTTATAAGAATGTAGTTTAATGCATTTTACGCTTGACAAATTCTAAATCTCTACCTTGTGTTTATTACAAACTCAACTTAGTTTGAATTAACTTCACCTCATTTTGTAATGATTTTAAACTCTGTGTTAACACCTCTGTTTTCATCTCATTAGATTCTGGAATTTCGTTACTTATATAATTTACAAAACGCCACACTTCCTTTACCTGCTGTATTTCAATATCATAAGGACTAAAAAGAGGATTTAATGAATGAAGAATCATTTTGTTTGCGTATTTTATTTTATTCTCTACCACTTTAAAAACAATCCCATCATCCAATGTTAAAATAATATAAGCTTGTTTGCTTTTAATATGCATCCAATTTTGCACAAATTCACCAGTTACATAAGCACCATCAGGAATTGGAAGCATGGAGTCGCCACTAATTTGAAAACTTCTATATTTTTTTTGCTTTGATAAAAAAGGTAACCGAAATGTAGGTAAAACTTTAATGTATTCTGGATCGGCAAACCCATTTGCGTAACCAGCTTTTGCCTTTTCAGGAACTAATTCTATGTTTTCTTCATCATCGCTATTAACAGTGGTTACCAAAACCCTCAGTTTACTTCCTTTTAAATACACATCGTATCCTCGCTCTATTTGGTTGATCTGGCTCTCAGGTAAGTTACTCAAATCAATTTTTATCAAACTATCAATGGCTACATTAAAATAATTAGAAAAATTTACTAATGCCACCATATTGGGCTGTGCCACCTCATTCTCATAACCACTTAAAGTAGAGCGTTTCATTTGGAGTTGCTGTGCCATCTCTTCTTGCGTACTGCGTCTTCGATTTCTTAAAAGCTTGATATTCTTACTAAATATTGTCATCCTGTTTTTTTTATTCAAATCTTACTATTCATAAATAATGATTATATTACAAGCAAATCTTTGATTAATTATTAATCAAAGATACATCTTTTTCTTTAGGGAGCTTCTAATAATTTATTCACATCAAGAAATCAATTAATAAAAGCCCCTCTTTATATAAATATCTTTTTAAAAAAATTTATGATTTCAATATCAGAAAACAGAACCATAGTACATTTAGATTTAGATAGTTTTTTTGTTTCGGTGGAACGATTAACAAACAATAAGCTAAACGGCTTACCCATTATCATAGGTGGTACTTCGGGACGAGGCGTGGTAAGTTCTTGCAGTTACGAAGCACGAAGTTTTGGTATACACTCGGCCATGCCTATGAAAATGGCACAACGTTTATGTAAAGATGCCATAATTATTAGGGGCGACATGGATAATTATAGCAAATATTCTCGTTTGGTTACCGATGTTATAGCTGATAATGCTCCTCTATATGAAAAAGCCTCCATTGATGAGCACTATCTCGATATCACAGGAATGGACAAGTTCTTCGGCTCCTACAAATGGAGTCATGAACTACGACAACGTATTATTAAAGAAACAGGACTACCCATTTCTTTTGGTTTATCAGTAAATAAAACTGTAGCTAAAATAGCAACAGGAGAGGCTAAACCCAACGGAGAACTTCAGGTAAGTCAGGGCGAGATAAAGCCCTTTATGTTTCCTTTATCTATTCAAAAAATCCCTATGATTGGACAAAAAACTTACCATTTACTCCGATCTATGGGTGTTGCTACCATAGAAACTTTAAGTCGGATACCTCCTGAAATGATGACTCAAGTATTAGGGAAAAGTGGAACTATTATTTGGAAAAAAGCTAACGGAATAGATCATACTCCTGTAGAAACCTATAGCGAACGAAAAAGCATGAGTAGCGAACATACTTTTCAAAAAGACACCATTGATGTAAAGCGTTTACGTTTGCTAATAATCTCTATGGTAGAAAAATTGGCTTTTCAGTTGCGAAAAAAACAAAAACTAACGGGACTTATAACAGTAAAAATTCGCTATTCCAATTTCGATACACACACTCAACAAAAACAAATACCTTACACCTCTTTTGATCATATACTTATGGATATTGCCACTGAAATATTTGACAAATTATACAATAGGCGTATGCTTATCAGGCTTATTGGAGTCAAATTAGGAGATTTAGTTTATGGTGTACAACAGCTCAATTTATTCGAAGACACACCCGAAATGATTCATCTTTATCAAGCTATGGATCAAGTTCGTATAAAATATGGTAAATATGCCATACAACGAGCTTCCTCCTTAAGGCCTTGACACTAATAAATCTAAAATAATCACTGTTAACAAACTAACATGAGTTTTTTTAATAAATACTATGCATGCAAAGCTTTTTTTGTGTAAATTTGCAATGCATGCATAGTAATATTAATTATGAATATAGAACATACAGTTGATTATCAAGTACGTGCCACACTTTTTTCTATGGCTAGGATGTACAATTTGAAAGCACAAGAATATGGTATAACTCAAGGGATTGGTTATGTTTTAATCATTATTCCACGAGAAGGTATCCCTGCCACAAGTATTGCTCCTATAATGGGTATGGGCAGCTCCAGCCTTAGCCGACTATTAAAAGGTATGGAAAAAAACGGATATATTTTTCGCAAAACAAGCAAAAAAGACAAACGCGTAAGTAACGTTTTTTTAACACAAGAAGGAGTTAAACTCAGGAGAAAAACAAAAAATCTCGTGGTGAAGTTTAATGAAAGAATTGCAGAAAAAATCGCTCCTGAAGAGCTCCTTATATTTAATAAGGTATCATCTGAAATAAGAAATCAAATAGATAATGATATAAAAAGTCATTTGAAAAAAGATAAATAAATCAATTAAAAACTAAATACCTATCAGATAATGAAAAGACGTATAAAAAAAGTGGCCGTTCTCGGCTCTGGAGTCATGGGCTCTGGAATTGCTTGTCATTTCGCAAATATAGGTGCCGAAGTCTTATTGTTAGACATAGTGCCTCGTGAGCTTAACGATAAAGAAAAAGCAAAAGGACTCAGCCTAGAAGACAAGGCAGTACGTAACCGAATGGTTAACGACTCCCTTAAAGCTTCTCTAAAATCAAAACCCTCCCCCATATACCGACAAAGTTTTGCAAAAAGAATTTCTACAGGAAACTTCGATGATGATTTCGAAAAAATCAAAGATTTTGATTGGGTAATCGAAGTGGTGATTGAGCGATTGGACATCAAACAACAAGTATTTGAAAAAGTTGACAAGTTCCGTAAACTAGGTGCATTAGTTACTACTAATACATCAGGCATTTCTGTAGAAGCCATGATTGAAGGCAGAAGTACTGATTTTCAAGAAAACTTCTGCGGAACACACTTCTTCAACCCTCCTCGATACCTACAATTATTTGAAATTATTCCAACATCAAAAACCAAAAAAGATGTTTTAGATTTCCTAACAGATTATGCTGACAAATACTTAGGAAAAACACCTGTTTTGGCTAAAGATACTCCAGCATTTATCGCCAACAGAGTGGGGACATTCTCTATTATGGAGCTTTTTAATAATGTAAAAAACTTAGGTTTAAACATTACAGAGCTTGATAAACTTACCGGACCTATAATTGGACGGGCTAAATCTGCTACTTTCCGTACAGCTGATATTGTAGGATTAGATACATTAGTTCATGTAGCTAATGGTATTAAAGAATCCACAAAAGATGAAGTTAACCATTTGTTTGCTATTCCTGATTATCTACAAAAAATGCTGGATAACAAATGGCTAGGATCTAAAACAAAACAAGGTTTTTATAAAAAAGAAGTAGTTGATGGTAAAAAAGTATTCAAAACACTGAACTTTGAAACCATGGAATACGAGCCAAATAGTAAGCCTCGATTCAGCATTTTTGAGAAAACAAAAGGAATAGACAGTGTTAAAGAAAGAATGCCTATCCTCCTTGCTGATGATGGAAAAGTTGGAGATTTTTACCGCAAATCTTTCTATAGCCTTTTTCAATTTGTAAGCAATAGAATTCCTGAAATTTCAGATGATATTTACAAAGTTGATGATGGTTTAAATGCTGGATTTGGTTGGAAACTAGGTCCATTTGAAACCTGGGATGCTGTAAATGTTGCTGAAACAGTAAAAGCTATGGAAGAAGCTGATAAAAAGCCTGCACAATGGATTTACGAAATGCTATCTGCTGGTATTACTTCTTTCTATCAAATTAAAGATGGCATTAAATATTGCTATGATGTAAATACAAAAGCATACCAAGAAATTCCAGGTCAAAGCGGTAAACTCTCCCTAGAGGTTCTGCGTGCATCAAACGTATTATGGGAAAATGATGACCTTACCATTTTCGACCTTGGTGACGAGATACTCAATGTTGAATTCCATACAAAAATGAATACCATTGGACAAGGTGTGCTAGAAGGACTAAACAAAGCTATGGATATGGCTGAAGCCGATTATGCCGGAGTTGTTATTTCGAATGAAGGTGAACACTTTTCTGCTGGAGCTAATGTAGGCATGATATATATGCTAGCTATTGAGCAAGAATGGGAAGAATTAGATATGGCAATTCAGTGGTTTCAAAAAACCATGATGCGAATGCGATATTCTTCAATACCTGTAATTGCTGCTCCTCACGGAATGGCACTTGGTGGTGGTTGTGAAGTATGTATGCACACCGATAAAGTGGTAGCTCATGCAGAATTATATATGGGATTAGTAGAATTTGGTGTTGGTTTAATACCAGGTGGTGGTGGAACCAAGGAATTTGCACTACGCTTAGGCGATGAATTGAAAAATGGCGACATACGTACCAATACCTTCCTCAATCGCTACTTAAGTATTGGGCAAGCTAAAGTTTCTATGTCAGCTTACGAAGCCTTTGATCTGGGATACCTTAGAGAAGGCATAGACGAAGTAATTGTTAGCAGAGCTCATCATTTAGCTCAAGCAAAAAAAGCTGCCTTAAATATGGTTGAAAAAGGATATACACAACCTGCACCTCGAAACAATATTAAAGTTTTAGGTAAAGAAGCTCTAGGCTTGGTTTATGTTGGTGCTGATGGATTTACTACTGGTAATTATATGTCGGAACACGACAAACTAATAGCCGAAAAATTAGGTTATGTAATGGCAGGTGGTGCTATCTCTAGTCCATTAACAGAAGTATCTGAACAATACTTACTGGATCTAGAAAGAAGAGCATTCTTAGAATTATGCACACAACGCAAAACTCTGGAACGCATCCAAAGCATCATTACCAAAGGTAAAATACTGAGAAATTAATCGCTTTTTAAACTTAAAAATTTGACAATTATGAATGCATATATAGTAGGCGGTTATCGATCAGCCATTGGCAAAGCTCCACGTGGAAGTTTTCGCTTTATGCGCCCTGACGATATAGCTGCAAAGGTAATCCAACATTTAATGAAGGATTTTCCTCAAATCGACAAAACAAAAATTGATGATATAGTAGTAGGCAATGCCTTTCCTGAAGCTGAATCAGGCTTTAATTTAGGACGTATGCTCTCTCTAATGAGTATGGAAACAGATGCTGTTCCCGGCTCTACAATTAACAGATATTGCGCCTCTGGGCTTGAATCGATCGCCATTGCATCGGCAAAAATAGATGCTGGTATCGCTGATATGATTATCGCTGGTGGTGCCGAAACCATGAGTATGATTTCTATGGGTGGTTGGCGACAAGTACCTAATCCTGACATTGCTATGGAGAACCCTAAATGGTATATAAGCATGGGATTAACCTCTGAAATGGTTGCCAAAGAATATAATATTTCTCGCGAAGATCAAGATGAATTTGCTGCTAATAGTGTTAACAAAGCTTTAAACGCTATTGATAATGGTTACTTTGATGATCAAATTGTTCCTATCACCATAAAAGAAAACTACTATGCTGATGGCAAAATGAAAGAAAAAGAAACTGTAATGAAAATGGATGAAGGTCCAAGAAGAGGAACCACAGCCAAAGGTTTATCAAAATTGAAACCAGCATTTGCTGCTGATGGAACATCTACCGCAGGTAATTCAAGTCAAATGAGTGATGGAGCTGCTTTCGTTTTAGTAGTTTCTGAGAAAGCATTAAAAGAGTATAATCTTACTCCAATTGCTCGACTAGTGGATTATCAAGTGGCAGGAGTTGACCCAAAAGTAATGGGTGTTGGTCCTATCAAAGCTATTCCAAAAGTACTGGAACATGCCAATATGAAAATGGAAGATATTGATCTTTTTGAACTTAATGAAGCTTTTGCTACTCAATCACTTGCTGTTATCCGTAAACTAGGATTAGACACTACAAAAGTAAATGTAAATGGAGGTGCTATTGCTTTAGGTCACCCACTAGGAGCTACTGGTGGAAAACTAACTGTACAACTACTAAACGAACTTAAAAGACAAAATAAAAAGTTTGGCATGGTTACTATGTGTATTGGTACAGGACAGGGTGCAGCAGGTATTTTCGAAATGCTCTAGCTATCGGTTAAGTGCCTGAAATAAGAACTAATGATAATAATAAAAAACTAAAAATAATGTCAAACAAAAACGTATTAAAAGGAGGCGAATTCCTGGTTAAGGAAACGCTAGCCCAGGATGTTTTCATTCCTGAAGAATTTAACGAAGAGCAAAGAATGATGGCTCAGAGCTGTAAAGAATTTACAGAAACAGTGGTAAACCCTCAAATGGATGAATTAGAAAACCACAATAGAGAGCTTTTAACAAAATTAATGAAAGAAGCCGGAGAACTTGGGTTATTAGGAATCTCGGTTCCAGAAGAGTACGAAGGTTTTGGACAAAATTTTGTTACCAGCATGCTCACTACTGAGGAAATGGGAAAAGGCTATAGTTTTGCAGTTGCCTATTCTGCTCATACAGGTATTGGTACACTACCCATTTTGTATTATGGTGATGAAGAGCAAAAAACAAAATATTTACCAAAATTAGCTTCTGGTGAATTTATTGGAGCTTATTGCTTAACAGAGGCTGATGCGGGTTCCGATCCTAATTCTGGTAAAGCCAAGGCTATACTCAGTGATGATGGTAAGTACTATACTATGGACGGTGTAAAGATTTGGATTACTAATGGTGGTGTTGCTGATATCTTTATTGTTTTTGCAAAAATTAATGATGATAAGAATCTCAGCGCCTTTATTATTGAGGAATCTTGGGATGGTGTAAAAACTGGTCCAGATGAAGAAAAAATGGGAATTAAAGGCTCATCAACTGTTCAATTATATCTAGAGAATGTGAAAGTACCTGCAGAAAACCTCTTAGGTGAACGCAATACTGGATTTAAAATTGCATTAAACATTTTAAATCTAGGAAGAATTAAGCTTAGCGGAGCATGTGTAGGCGCTTCAAAAGCCACTATTGGTGTAACAGTTAATTATGCCAGTGAGCGTAAGCAATTCGGAAAAACCATATCAAGATTCACTGCAATACAATCAAAAATGGCCGAAATGGTTATTAAAACTTTTGCTACTGAATCATTAACATACCGTGCCAGCCAGAATATTGAAGATTCCATTCAATCATATATCGCTGAAGGAATGGATAAGGGTAAAGCTACTTTAGAAGGTATGCGCCAATATGCAATTGAAGCTTCTATAGCAAAAGTATACGGATCAGAAGCGTTGGATTATGTAGTGGATGAAGGAGTACAGATTTATGGTGGTATGGGATATTCAGCCGAAACACCAGTAGAGCGTGCTTACAGAGATAGCCGTATCAACCGAATTTTTGAAGGAACCAATGAAATCAACCGAATGGTGATTGTTGGAGAATTATTGAAAAGAGCCATGAAGGGCGAATTTGATTTATTAACACCTGCAAAAAATGTAGCTAAAGAATTAATGGCTATTCCTGATTTTGGAGCTTTAACCACTGACTATTACGAACTTAAAAAGAAGAGTATTCTTAATTTTAAAAAGGCCGTTTTAATGGTATCAGGAGCTGCTGTACAAAAATATACAACAGAGTTTGCCCAAGAACAAGAAATTTTGATGAACGCAGCGGATATGATTATCGAAACTTATGCTGCAGAATCATTTATGCTAAGGGTGGAGAAATTGGAGCAAAAAGCTGGTAAAGAGTTGGAATTATACAGAAATATGCTAGATATATTTATGTATGATGCTTCATTTAAAATCAATAAATATGGAATAGATGCTGTAAATTCTTTTGCAGAAGGCGATGAACAAAAAGCTATGCTGATGGGAATGAAACGTTTCACAAAAATTGAATCTGTTAACGTTAAAGAATCTCGTAGAAAAATTGCCGAGAAGCTTATTGAAGATAATAACTATAAATTCTAGAATAACTTGATTAACACAATACAGGGATGATATCTTAAAAAAATGGATATCATCCCTACACTAAAAGAAACAGATGCCAAAAGGAGATTATATTAGAAAAATGGCCACAAATAAATGGAAGATGAAGTTGTTTATGCTCCAACATCTACCTTTGGGTTTTATTGTTGGACTAAAAGTACTTCAAGTTGATGAAAATAGCTGCCAAGTAAGTATTCCATATAAGTATATCAACAAGAATCCATTTAAAAGCATGTATTTTGCGGCACAAAGCATGGCAGCTGAATTATCAACAGGCCTACTTGCCATGGCTGCAGTTCAAGATGCTGATATTCCTGTTTCGATGTTAGTGCTTAAAATGAAATCAGATTTTACAAAAAAAGCAGCTACTCATACTATTTTTAATTGTTCTGATGGTAACGAAATATTGCAAGCCGTTAAACAAGCTATTGCTACTGGTGAAGGGCAAACAGTATCCACTAAATCTATTGGTAAAGACAAATCCGGTGACATCGTTTCTGAATTTGAGTTTACCTGGACTTTTAAAATTAAGAAGTAGCTATTTTTTATTTGCACTTGAGAAAGCAACTTTTTTTTGCGTATATTGACCAAAGACCTACAAAAAACAAAATTAACAATAACCTAAATACTATATGACATGGAAATCAAGAGAACATTCGATATTTTAGATCAATTACTAGAGAAATATCCAAAAGAAGTGGCTTTGGCAGTAAAACGTAATAATCAGTGGGATAAATTCAATACCCAAGAATACAAAGATATGGCTAATTGGGTGAGCTATGGCTTGTTATCTATGGGTTTCAAAAAAGGCGACAAAGTAATAAGCGTGTCAAATAATAGACCAGAATGGAATTTCTTAGATATGGGCATGTCACAAATAGGTGTAGTTCATGTACCTTTATATCCCAATATTGGTCCTAGGGAATATGAATATATAGTTGATCACTCTGAGGCTAGCCTTATTGTTGTATCCTCAGAAGAATACTATCTCAAACTTAAAGATGCAGCAGCTAAAACTGATAAAATAAAAGCTATCTACAGTTTCGATCCAGTAAATGGATGCGATGATTGGAATATAATTATAGATGCTGGCAAGAAAAATGCTGATTCTTTAGCTGAGGAGTTAGACCAAAGGCGTGAGGAGATTCTGGAAGATGATATGCTCACTATGATCTATACTTCCGGCACTACAGGATTAAGTAAAGGTGTTATGCTTTCACACAAGAACTTAATCTCAAATGTAATGGCTACTTGCAAAATAATCCCTGTAACATCTACTGATAAAATGATTAGCTTTTTACCCTTATGCCATGTTTTTGAGCGTATGGTTAACTATTTAATCCAATATAAAGGTTGTTCCATATATTATGCAGAAAGCATTGAATCTGTTGGTGAAAATATCAAAGAAATTAAACCTCAAGGGTTCGCCTCTGTTCCTAGAGTTCTCGAAAAGGTTTATGACAAGATAATTATGAAGGGTAAAGAATTAACAGGCATTAAAAAGAATCTTTTCTTTTGGGCGGTTGATTTGGCAAACCGATACGAATTAGATGGCAGTAATGGCGCTTGGTATGATATGCAACTTAAATTGGCACGTAAACTTATATTTAGCAAATGGCAAGAAGCTCTTGGTGGTAATATTACGGTTATAATATCTGGTGGAGCAGCACTACAGCCTAGGCTTGCAAAAATATTTAATGCTGCCGGAATTCCATTAATGGAAGGGTATGGACTAACAGAAACATCACCTGTTATTGCAGTAAATCAACCACATTACCCCTATATGAAATTCGGAACTGTTGGTCCTGTTTTAGATAATGTAGAAGTAAAAATTGCAGAAGATGGAGAAATATTAATGAAGGGCCCAAGTTTGATGATGGGGTACTACAGGGCTCCTGATAAAACAGCAGATGCAATTGATAAAGAAGGCTGGTTTCACACCGGTGATATAGGAGAAATTCAAGAACATAATATCTTGAAGATTACTGATAGAAAAAAAGAGATTTTTAAACTAAGTACTGGTAAATACATTGCTCCACAACTTATTGAAAATATTTTTAAAGAATCAGCTTTCGTAGAGCAAATAATGATTGTTGGTGAAAACGAAAAATTTGCTGCAGCAATTATTAGCCCTTCTTTTGAGTTTTTACACAATTGGTGTATGAAGCATAAAATCACTTATCGTGATAATAAAGATCTTATTCAAATACCTGAAGTTATAGAACGCTATGATAAAGAAGTGGCTAAAATAAATACTACTCTTGGACACCATCGTCAGGTGAAAAAATTCGAGCTAACATGTCAGGAATGGCTGCCTGAAACCGGAGAACTATCTCCTACTCTAAAAGTAAAACGTAAATTTATTAAAGAAAAATATAAAGATAAATTTGATAAAATTTATGGGTACACTGATAAATCAGGTTATGTAGGAACACCTTCAAATATGATTTTAGATGAAAGTGATAAGCCCGATTGCGATAAAGATGATAACTAATACTTCGCAGAAATAGCATAAACCTATGTTAAACAATGTCGTCTATGAATTATAGACGACATTTTTTTTGTAAATTGCGCACCTAAATAAGTTTTTTACACTGAACTTATTTATTAATTGTATTCATTAAAAAAAGTAATCATGAAAAAAATATTATTCTTAGTATTTTCATTGCTTCTTATGATTAGCATTGGAGTTACTGCTCAAAACACTAGCGATTTAATAAAACAAATTATGAATTCTGCCGATGTTAATAAAGAACAAGCAGAAGGTGGAGCTGGAGCGCTTTTTGATATGGCAAAAGAAAATATGAGCCTTGAAGATTTCTCCAAAGTTTCTGATGTAGTACCAAACATGGATGGTTTACTTGATGCCGTTCCTGATTTAGGTGGCAGTAAAATGGGCATGTTAGGCTCAGCAACACAACAATTGGCAGGTTCCTCAAAAGTTTTGGCAGTTTTTGACAAATTAGGCATTAGCCAAGATAAAGTTGCTCTTTTCACTCCAGTCATAGCCAAATATGTAGACGAAAAAGGTGGGAAAGCATTAGGAAAACTTTTAGGTGACGCTATTAAATTCTAAAGATTTGAAATGTAATTGACATGTAGTTAAAGTGTGAATAGAAAAATTGGTACTCACTCCCAGTTCCTTGTCAATTAATCCCTAAATACTCCTAGTATCAAGTCAAGCATATTTTTGTGCAACCAAGTTTTGTTCTTTTCATCACTAACTTCGTTAGAATATTTAACCATAACTACGGCTATGCTGAAAAATTCCGCCTTGCTATTAACAAAAATAACTTCGACTTTTTACACACAATACACTTGATTTGACACTAGCTTTTTGTATTTTTGTCAAAAAAATACAAGATCAAAAACCAATCTTATACATTATCAGCCTTAATGGACGAATTAAACTTAGTTATTCGTTCTACCTTTGATGCTACCTACTGGGTAGTTGCCGAGGTGGCTAATGTTTCTATTGCTGCACGTGGTCATATGTATCTTGAATTGGTAGAAAAAGATCAAAATCAAATTGTTGCTAAAGCTCGTGCCAATTTATGGAGCTATAAGAAAAAACAAATTATTTCATCTTTCGAGGAGGTTACTAAACAAAGTGTTAAAACAGGAATGAAGCTTTTAATACAGCTAAGTGTCGAATTTCATTCTGTTTATGGCATTAGCTTCCAAATTCATGATATCGACCCTGCCTATTCTCTTGGTGAACTGGAAAGAGAACGTCAGGAAACTATTAAATCTTTAGAAAAAGAAGGTCTCCTTGACTTTAATAAACAATATATTTTACCTGAAGTCATTCAAAAGATTGCCATTATAAGTTCCAAAACAGCAGCTGGTTATCAGGATTTTTTAACTCAATTACAAAACAATTCATCTGGGTATACTTTTCAATCGGAACTCTTCCCATCCACTATGCAAGGTGATCAGGCAGGAGCTTCTATTATTAAAGCATTGGAGAAAGTAGAAAAAAACAAAACCTCTTTTGATGTATTAGTCATTATCAGAGGGGGTGGAAGTAATTTAGATTTAGCTTGTTTTGATGAGTATGAGTTGAATGCTCGTCTGGCACAATGTATTTTACCTGTTCTTTCTGGTATTGGTCACGAACGCGATACTTCTGTAACAGATATGGTAGCACATACCCGATTAAAGACGCCTACTGCCGTTGCTGCATTTATTCTAGATCATAACAATCAATTTGAAGAACAACTACAGGATTTGTTTTATAGAGCTTTGAGTTATAGTAAATCCTATGTGCAAAACGAAATATTTCAAATGAAGAATTGGAGCAAAATCATAACCGATGGAGCCCAATATCAAATTATTTCATCTGAACATTTTTTAAAAACCTCTTCTTTTAAGATTAATAAAGGTAGCATCAATTTGATCAATAAGAGTCATATTAAACTCAAACAAGAAAAAGCTAATTTGCGCTTAGTTACAATGCGGTATCGTGAGCGGCAGAGATACCTATTGAGATTCAAATATAAGCAATTAGAGTTGGGAGTAAAAGACTTTACATACCTGAGTACAAAAAAAATTAATCAATTAAAGAAAGAATTATTAAATACCATATTGTTAACTGATTTTCAAAAGAATAAACTTGATTACCTAAACCATATGATTAAGCTATCCGATCCTAATTCTATATTAAAAAGGGGCTTTAGTATTACCCGAAAAAACGGCAAAGCTATCACTCACATTCATTCCATTGAGAAAGGTGAATTAATAGAAACACAATTAACGGATGGCAGTTTTAAAAGCATAATAAAAGAAAAGAAACAATGAGTAAACGAATAACATACGAAAGTGCTTTAAATGAACTACAAAGCATAGTTGCAGAAATTGAAGGTGAAGAAATTAGTATTGACGAATTATCAAAAAAGGTAAAACGTGCTGCTGAATTATTAAAAACATGTCAAAAAAAGCTTCGCCAAACCGAAGAAGACGTGAATGAAATACTGTCACAATTTGACGAAGAGTAAATATTAAACAAACTGTAAATAAATATCCCGTGAAAGTAGATTGGCAAAAAATAAGTGTACAAGGATTAAGCTTACCCATCCATTTTTATAGATATGCTATTTCGCCTATTTTGCCAGCATCTTGCCGTCATATTCCTTCTTGTTCGGAATACAGCCTACAAGCGCTTAAAATGCATGGAATAGTTAAAGGATCGGCATTGGCAGCTAATCGCATTGGAAGATGCCAACCGTGGGGAACCAGAGGTTACGACCCTGTGCCTCGAATAATTATTAAAATCACTTATAAATCGAAATTATTAGAAAATAGACTAAAATGAGAAACTTTGGTTCAGACAAATTATCGGCATTAGATGCCAAATTTGAAGCACAAAAAATAAGCTTCGGCCCCATTTCTTTTCAAGCTGTAAGAGCTATGAGAGATCTAGGAATCCTTGGAATGGTAGAGGATTCAAGAAAAAGCGGCATCATGGTTGATGAAATAGTTAAAAAATTAAAAATATCGCGCTATGGGGTTCAGGTATTACTGGACGCAGGCATAAGCGTAGGCGTTGTATTACAAAAGGACAATAAATTTTTCCTGACTAAAACAGGCTATTTTATCCTGAATGACCCACTTACAAAAGCCAATATGGATTTTGTACAAGATGTTAATTATTTGGGTTTTTATAATCTCGATGAAAGTGTAAAAAACGGGAAACCAGAAGGTTTAAAAGTCTTTGGAGAGTGGAAAACGGTATATGAAGGCTTATCTTCTCTACCTGAAAAAGTACAAGAAAGCTGGTTTGGCTTTGATCATTATTACTCCGATCTAGTATTTCCTTTAGTGATGCCGTTAATCTTTGCCGACAAGCCCAAGCATTTACTGGATATTGGAGGCAATACCGGTAAATTTAGTATAAAGGCAGCTCAATACAATAAAGAAGTAAAAATCACTATCCTCGATTTACCGGGACAATTAGAAGTGGCTTATAAAAATATTGCCAAAGAGAAACTTTCAGATAGAATTGACGGTTTCGCTATTGACTTATTAAACCCTAAACTAGCCTATCCTGCTCATGTTGACGCTATTTGGATGAGTCAGTTTTTAGATTGTTTTGCTGAGGACGAAATTTCACATTTATTATCAAGAGCTTATGATTCTTTAGACGAAGGCGGTATACTATATATCAACGAAACCTATTGGGATAGACAAAAATACCCTGCTTCCAGCTATAGTCTCAATATGACTTCCTTATATTTTACGGCAATAGCAAATGGTAACAGCCGTATGTATCATAGCGAAGATATGATTCGATTAGTTGAAAATGCTGGTTTTAAAATTGCAGAAGACATTGACGGCCTTGGCGTTAGCCACACTTTACTAAAATGTAAGAAATAAATATTAAACAGATGAAACATTTTATACTCTTTGCCTTTAGCCTATTATTATCTTTAAGTATATGGGCTCAAAAATCTCATTCTTTCTCATTTAACGGAATACAAAAATCTGCTTTCGAAAAACAAAAGCAAAACCTACTACTGGGAAAAACAGCAATGGATCTTTTTGAGGCTTCTAGTTTTCAATATAAAGATATCAAACAACGATTAGATAGTTTTTTAGTATATTTTGGTGGGCTTAAAAATGGAAATAAAGCACTTATAGCAAAGGAAGAGTATATTTATAATGCAATTGGGCATTGTATAAAGGAAATGGACTTTGATAGCCCAATATTGGGAGGCCCACTAGTTCCTAGTAATCAAATGATTTATGAATTTAATGAACAAGGAGAAATCAGCAGATTTGTTTTTGATCAGTGGCTAGTGGGTATTGAACAGTGGAGACATGTTTATAGCACCAACTACTATTATGATAATGAAATGCTTGAAACAGCTATAAGTCTGGTGTGGAATAATGATTTATTAAAATGGGAACAAAATTACAAATATTTCTATTCTTACAATGAACAAGGGATAGTTAAGCAAGTTTTTATACAAACATGGGATAATGAAAATGAATGGCTTGATTATCAAAAAGTCGAATATCATTATGATGCTCAAAATAGAATTACGAATAGGTTTTCTTATCAATGGCAAGATAATCTACAATTATGGAAAGAGACTTACAAAGAGGAATTATCCTATACATCTCAAGGTGAAATAGAATCAGACATCAATTATCAATGGAGCAATCAAATATCTGATTGGATACCTTTGTATAAAACAAAATATGATTATCTCGAAAGTGGAGAAATAAATGAATTAATTGAATCCTATTATGAGTTTGGCGAATGGTATCTGACTATAAAAAACAGCTATACATATAATGAGGATGGCATTTTTTTGGGCACCATAGAATATGATTATGTAAATGAAAATTGGATAGAATGGGAAAAGAAAATCATTACTTATGATATGAATTATTCAGAAAATGAATTATTGGTGCCAAGGTATTATTGGCAAGACATGCCCATTAACTATATGGTAAAACAATTGGAAATATTTCAAAAACATCAGAATTGGGATTTGATGCAAGATATAAATTTTTATTATAGCCCACAAAATGTAGATGCTGTAACAGAACCATCTAATAAAACCTTTTCTATTTACCCCAATCCAAGTAATGGCATAATAAATCTCGAAATAAATGAGGACGTTAATCTTCTTATATACAATTCAACAGGACAGTTAATTATGCATAAGCTACTTTCGGCAAAACAAAATACAAAAAAAACGCTGGATTTATCTTTATTTAAGAGGGGGATTTACTTTTTCCAGATTGATAATGGGAAAGAAACTATAAGAGAAAAAGTTATAATTCAATAAATACTCCTGAAAGAATTCTGAGGATTATAACTACGATCAGAGCCCGTCCCTAAATTCTAAATTTGATTAAACATGCTCCAAAATTATTCCTTAAAGCCGAAAGTATTTTGTGTTAGAAATACTTTCGGCTTTAAAGAATATTAATTGATTACAAACCAAAAGCCTGCTTAATAGTATCTACAAAATCTAATTTTTCCCAAGTAAACAGTTCTACTTCCATCTCCTTATCGCCAAAATAAGGGCTCTTAAAGTGTTTTTTTACAGTTACTGGAGTTCTTCCCATATGACCATATGCGGCAGTTTCAGCGTAAATTGGATTACGAAGCTTTAATCTCTCCTCTATAAATGCAGGGCGAAGATCAAATATTTCTTTTACTTTTTCAGCTATTTGACCATCAGTTAAATCTACATTTGAAGTATTATAGGTATCCACATAAACACCCACAGGCTCTGCCACTCCAATAGCATAAGAGAGCTGCACCAATATTTCATCCGCCAGACCGGCAGCAACCATATTTTTTGCAATATGACGCGAAGCATAAGCAGCAGAACGATCAACCTTACTAGGGTCTTTTCCGCTAAAAGCACCACCACCATGAGCACCTTTACCGCCATAAGTATCAACAATAATCTTACGTCCCGTTAAACCAGTATCGCCATGAGGTCCACCAATTACAAATTTTCCAGTTGGATTTACATGATAAGTAATTTCATCGTTAAACAAATCTTGAATATGATTTGGAAGTACTGCTTTTACACGAGGAACGATAATGTTTATCACATCAGCTTTAATTTTGGCTAGCATCTCTTCATCGGCAGCAAAATCATCATGTTGCGTTGAAACTACAATAGTATCTATACGAAGAGGATTGTTATGATCATCGTACTCCACCGTCACCTGGCTCTTACTATCCGGACGAAGGTAGGTCATTTCTTTACCTGCTTTTCTTACAGCTGCAAGCTCCAGCAATAAAATATGTGAAATCTCCAAAGCTAAAGGCATATAGCTCTCTGTATCCCTACAGGCGTAGCCAAACATCATTCCCTGATCTCCAGCGCCCTGATCTTCTTTCTTCACTTTGTCAACTCCACGGTTAATATCATCCGATTGCTCATGGATAGCAGAAATAACACCACAGGAATTCCCGTCAAACATATATTCGCTTTTTGTGTAGCCTATTCGGTTAATTACATCGCGCGCAATTTGCTGAACATCAACATAAGTTTGTGATTTTACTTCGCCTGCCAAAAAAACCTGACCAGTAGTAACTAATGTTTCAATGGCAACTTTCGATTGAGGGTCAAAAGCCATGAAAGCATCTAGTAATGCATCGGAAATCTGATCGGAAACCTTGTCAGGATGTCCTTCTGATACAGACTCGGATGTGAATAAATATCCCATATCTAATTTTTGTTTTATTGTAATTAAAAAACAGGAAAGATTGCTTGAAAGGAAATATTAAAATCTTGTTTTAGCATTTTTTTTCCGTGGTTGCAAGCAATTCAAATCTCTCCACTGATAATGGCGGCAAATATAGATATTTTTATTTTAATCTTAGATTTATGTAGAAAAAAACTAACAATTATTCATTTAATTTATTTTTATTTTATCCTCGCCAAGCAAACATCTCGCCCCTTTGTATTCTTCAATAAATAAAAGCATTCTTTTTCCATATCACTTTCATGTACTTCAAACTCATCATCCTGCCTCAACTCACTTAAAAAATTAATTTCAAATTCATTAAAATGGTTTTCATACTTTGAAAAATAAGCATCCAGTACCCAACGAACATAAGTAGCATTATTTACATGCCCATTCACATCAATATCACTAGCATAGACTTTTCTGGAAGAAAATTTTCTCAAATCACTAGTTATTTTTATTTTCTCAAGTTTTCGATCAATTGCTTTTTCTACAATAAAATCTGAATGAATAAACTGATAATTATCCAATCGCTTAGGTCTATGAGTATCCCTGTCTAATATCATCCAATAGCTACTCACTCTTCCTATAACTTTATTATTCTTCAATAACTCAAAATCACGAACAGCAAACAAAGATTCTGCACCTCTTGGCCAGGTTCTTATCTGTATCTCATCATTCCATTTTGGCCAATTATCAATCTCTACTAATACCCGAGTCAGCACCCAATAAGCCTTTTCCTTTTCAACAAAATCGTAACCAAAACCATTGGATTGCGCATTTAGATGAGCACTCTCCTGTAAATAATGAAAAAAAGAGCAGAAAGACATCTTTCCATATTGATCCGCCTCATATGATTTTATCTTAAAATCATAAGTACTAATAGGGTTTTTTAGCATAATCGTTACATTTTTTACAGATCAAAAATATTTTATCCAATTAAAAACTAAGCTACTTTATCTTGGTTAGCTCGCTCTTGTACATTTACAATAGGGCGAAATCTATATCTAATGATTTTCCATTGTTGGGGGTATTGCTGTAGTAGCAAATTTACTTTTCGACTGTGATTTTTTAGCTTATCAGAAATAGCAGCTGCAGTAATTGGCTGAGACAAGGTATGACCTACATTTACACTGGTGAGTTTTTGCCCATTTTTTATTAATTGATCAGCCGCATGCTCCAACTCTTCTAAAAAGCGATAAATTTTTGTGTCAACTGAATATGCATCAGCTTGTAATGCAACAACAGTATCCGTATTCTCCTCCTTAACAATTAATTCGGTATCAGAAAAATAATCAGGTAGTAACTTGATTTCTTTTGCCGGATTTCCAAAATTTAAAGTTCTGGCAAAATTTACCGCATTTGATATGCTTTTATAAAGCAAGGTAAAATTCCCCAAGTGAGGACGAAGCAACTCCTTAGCTTCTTTATTTAATACTATTATTTCTCCATCCCTTTTATATTTATTTAATACAGTACTCAACACTGAATCCATAGTATTATATAATTGTTCCACTTGTTTTTTTTGTTCTTCAATTTTATTCTGCCGCTCATCCAAAAGTCCACGAAGTTGTTCATTAAAATCAAACATAGCTCTACGATTTTCTTGGTGGCTATTTAAAATAGCTTTTAAACTGCTGCTCAACAAACGTTCTATTACCATTTTTTGGCTTGTTTCTAAAACATTATCTGAACGTATTGGCCCAAATTCACTTGCATCAGTCCTAAAATAGAAGATGAACACATCGTAGGCTCTATCATAGTTATTAGGAAAACCAATACACAAGACACTTTTTAATATTTCATGGAAAATATCTAATTCTTCCAAAGGCTCATTTAATGCATAAAAAGGAAGTTCATCAATACTGTACCATTGAGCTCCTTTAAGTTTTTTCCTAAATATTTCAATATCATCACTTACCGTTTTAGTGATATCAATATCTAAAAGAGCCTGATTTTCTTTATCATTTACTTGTTTATGCTCTAATTTTCCAGTTTCTGCATTCCGACACAACAAACCCACTCTATCTAAGCTATGCAACAAATTTGTAGCATCTCGCAGCGTGGACAATACTGGCCGATCTAAAAAATTAAACTGATTATTCATAAATGATTTAAATTCGGGTAAATTTAAGAAAAAGAAATGAAGAAAACCAATTTACCTTAATCTATTTTAGTTTTTTCTTAATTTTCTTAATTCCTTTAAGCTTTTCAGTATTTTCTTAAATGCGACTTAAAACCTCCAAAACGCCTTAATATATTTGGTATACAAGCACTTGGCTAATAGTTTTGCATTAAAAATCAAAACCAATTACATTATGAGAAAGCACAGTATTTATCACCTCATTCAAGAAAATCGCAAATTGTTTTATACTGGAATAATAAAAAATAGCTACAAAATTCCAATATCAAATAGTCAAAGACAAGAAAACCATTCTTCAACAGAATTTATCAATCCGAAAAATGACAAAGCAATTTCATTTAAAGAGCGTAGTATTAATATATTACAAGATATCTTCAATGAATAAAAAACAAGCTTATATATTTTTTTATTAGGAAGTTAGAATATTTTTCTTAGTTTTATGCGTCCAAATCAAGCTTCAGTAATGAGAAGAACACTCTTGTATTTTTTTCTAATAGTCTCATCTATATCTTATGCACAAGATAAAGATGCTTATCTGGATAGTTTAAAAATCAAACTATCTCAAGCAGATAGTACACAATGGGTTAAGCTTGCACTTGAGATATCGCAAGAAGTTAGTTATCAAAATCCAGAGTATGCTCAATCACTTATCGATGAATCAATTGATTTATCCCTCGAAATAGGATATCAAAATGGGCTTTCAAAATCATATGAACAGCAAGCCGTTTTATTGTACAATAAAAATAAGGTTTTAAGCGGTATTTCTTTTTACAAAAAAGCATATGAAATACATGAAAAACAAAAGCAATACAAAGAATCGGCAAATATGTTATTTGGTATCGCAACGGGCTTATCTCGGATATATCAAATAGAAGAATCCAAGGATACTCTTGACTTTGTTTTACAAAATTATGCTCAAGCTACCGAACCTATAACAAAATCCGCGATATACCATTTACTATCCCAAATATACAGTGGTGAAGGGGAAAATGACCTTGCAATACTAGCACTAGACACCGCTATTATTATTGAAAAGGAAAATTATTTACTGAAAAGCCTAGCCAAATCATATAATACTCTAGGAAATATTCATGATAATCTAGGTAATTACAAAAGCTCTTTAATGTATTATAACCTTTGTGAAAAAACTGCAAAAGATATTAATGATACCTTAATGACTTCCTATGCGATTTATAACAAAGCATACATATACCTATATTGGGGAATTTTTGACGAAGCATTAAAACTTTTTCTAGAATCACAAGAATTAGCAGAAAAAAGTAGCCAAAAAAATGAAATAGCTGCTTCCCTATCCTCCATAGCCTCAGTTTACCACGAAATGGGAAATCATAATAAAGCAAAACACTATTATCTCGAGTCATTAAAAATGGCTGATAAATATGACGATCAAATAACAAAAGCTGTTGTTCTGCATAATTTTGGTGAACTAATGTATATAGAACAGAAATACGATACCGCTTTAAAATACCTTCTTCAAAGCTTACAATTAGAAATGACAAGAGGAAATACTATAGGTATAGCTCAAACAAAATCAATGCTTGGCACTGTAAATATATCATTAAATAATTATGACATTGGATTTGCATATTTCAAAGAAGCAGAAAAAGTATTTGAAAAATTCGGTAGCAAAAACGATATGTCAAATCTTTTTTTAGAATATGCTAAAACTTATGAAAAATTACAAAAAGATTCTTTATCGGTTGTCTATTTTGAAAAAGGTATTGATTTAGCCTCTAAAATTAACAACAGAACACTACTGAAAGATGGTTACAAAGCTGCCTCATCCAACTACGAAAGACTTTATAATTACAAAAAGGCGCTTCTTTATTTTAAAAAACACAAAACTATTGCCGATAGTATATTTAATCAGAAAGCTTCTCACCGTATAGACTATATGAGTCTCAAACTAGAAACTCAGGAGCAGGAAAAGAAACTAAGCAAGCTTGAGAATACACAAAAAGTAACAACACTAGAAAATAAAAACAGAACAGTTTTTCTTTTAGCTGCCATTTTTGGATTGATCATCTCTATGATATTCTTTTATTGGCGTTATAGGATGAAGAAAAAAGCGGCAGCTCGATTAAGTATACAATATCATATATTAGAAGAAAGTGAACAAAAAATTAAAGCCTTACTTGATGCTAGCTTTGATTCTACCTTACTTGTTGATTTAAAAGGAAATATATTAACTATTAATAAAAACCAATTGAATGGCTTCTTCTCAAATACACAATCAATGGTCAACAAGGAGTTATTTTCATACTTTAACAATGATAACAATGGAAAATTAAAAAAACTCTTCAGTATAGTAATCAATAGTAAAAAACCCAAAGAAATAGAAATCTATGAGAACAATAGTTTCATTTTAAATACTAGAATTAGTCCTGTCCTTGATTCACAGAAAGAAGTAAATTCCCTTGCTTTTTATATTAAAGATATCACTCAGATAGAAAAAGTTAAAAAGGAAAAACAAAAGATGGAAAAGAAGCTTATCCAAACCCAAAAAATGGAAACAATAGGTACTCTTGCTGGTGGAATTGCTCATGATTTTAACAATTCGCTAGCAACTGTTCAAGGGTATGTAAGCATGATACTTGAAGATGTAGATCCTAAAAGTCATTTACATCGATATCTTTTAAATACGCAGAAAGCGGTTACACTATCTAAAGAAACGGTACAGAAACTAATGATTTACAGCCGCGCAAAGGAAATTATTTTTAATAAGGTAAGACTTGATGAGTTAATTGAAGATAGCATGGATATCATTATGGGTAGCAAACCCAAAAATATACAACTTCAGTATCCTGATAAAATAAAGAGAATTGAATTTTTAGCTGATAAAAACCAGCTTACACAGGTGATTGTAAATATTTGCACAAATGCATTTCATGCCATAGAAGATGAAAAAGGAACAGTAACACTAAGTATTAAAGAAGAAAAAACAATAAATGAGTATCTATTTACTCCAATGACAGTTATTGAAATATCAGATAATGGAATTGGTATGGATAACGAAACGAAAAAAAGAATTTTTGAACCTTTTTTTACTACTAAATCCGTTGGGAAAGGTACAGGGCTAGGCCTCTCTGTTGTAGCTGGAATAATAAAACAACATAAAGGTAAAATTGAAGTCAAATCTGAATTTGGTAAAGGATCTACCTTTACAATCTATTTACCTACAATATAAATTTATTATATAAAATATAAAGACTCAAATTTATTGGAAACAAACATAAACTATAAATCAAAGATAATGAAAAAGAAAATACTACTTATTGATGACGATATTCATTTTAGAGAAATGTTCACAGAACTACTTAAAAGAAGCAATTTTGAAGTTATAGAAATATCTGATGGAAGATATGCTACAAATAAATATAAAGAGCATAAACCTGATTTAATAATTACAGATATTATTATGCCTGAAAAAGAAGGTATAGAAACTATCTTAGATTTGAAAAGATTAGATAGTAAAATTAAAATTATTGCAATATCAGGTGGAGGGAGAGTAAACCCTGTTGATAACCTCCGATCTGCTCAACTTTTAGGTGCAGATGCTACATTTGAAAAACCATTCGAAAATAAAGCCATTTTAGATAAAATAAATGAACTCATCTGAATCTATTCGAGTATTTTTACTTAATATAAAACTTAAATTATTAGAAAAAAATACTAGTGAATTATAGAGGAAACTCTATTCACTATTTAGATTGAAATTTAGATAGCTTCTAAATTGATTTTCATTTCCTTGATTATCAGTATATTAACCAAGTCTAAAAAGTAAAAAAATATTTTTAACATTCTTTAGTGCTTGATATTCAGCATATTACACAAGCTTAAGTGTTTCGACATTATCTCTTCCTTTTACAACATTTGTTTCTATTTTTGCTGCTCGAAAACAAGATATTAATAACGATTTAGAAACCAAAGAACATAAAGGTGAACGAAGTTATCATTTATACCGTAGGCTCCTTAGGAGCTCTTGCTATAGTAGCAGCGGTTATTCTCTATTTTGTAGCACAAAAGTTCAAAGTATTTGAAGATCCCCGAATAGACGATGTAGAAGAAGCCTTACCAAGCGCCAACTGTGGTGGCTGTGGCTATGCCGGTTGTAGAGCTTTTGCTGAGGCCATTGTTAAATCAGGAACTCTCGAGGGCTTTAACTGTCCGGTAGGTGGTGCTGATATTATGACTGATGTAGGAAAAGTGATGGGCCTAGAAGCTGCTATTGCAGAACCTCAAATTGCTGTAGTACGCTGTAATGGTACTGTTAAAAACTCTCCTGCAAAAGTAAAATATGATGGCATTTCAAGCTGTGCTGCAGCTGCAACGATATTTTCTGGCGAAGGAGGATGTTCTTTTGGTTGTTTAGGACTTGGAGATTGCGAAGAATCTTGTGATTTTGATGCTATCCATGTGAATCCTAAAACAATGATACCAGAAGTTACTAGTAATTGTGTAGCTTGTAATGCTTGCGTTATTGCCTGCCCTAAAGATATTATTGAGCTTCGTAATGTGGGTAAAAAAGAACGTCGCATCTTTGTATCCTGTGTTAACGAAGAAAAAGGTGCACCTGCTAAAAAGAATTGTGATGTAGCTTGTATTGGTTGTTCAAAATGCTTCAATGTTTGTCCGTTTGACGCCATTGAAATGAAAAATAACCGTGCATATATCGATTACGAAAAATGTAAGCTTTGTAGAAAATGCGTTGTGGTTTGTCCAACTGAAGCTATTCATGAAATTAACTTTCCATTAAAAAAACTCAAGACAGAGGTTAAAAAAGAAATCCCTAAAAAGGAAATGGAAACAATAAAAGTAGATATTACAGCTAATTTGGAAACAAAAACGACTGAAAGAACTAAAGATGAAAAGCCAGGAGAATCCCCAAAGGAAAAAACCATTAAGGAAACTCCATCAGATAATAATGACGATAAAGCTTAATTCTCTAAAAGGGTATTAAATGAAGACTTTTAAACTTGGTGGTGTACATCCACCCGAAAATAAATTATCGGCTCAAGCAGCCATCGAGAAAATTGCCATTCCAAAACAGGTAAGTGTTCCTATTGGGCAACATTTGGGAGCTCCTGCCACAGCTGTGGTAAAAAAAGGCGATGAAGTAAAAGTAGGGCAATTACTTGCCAAAGCTACTGGATTTATATCAGCCAATATCCATTCTCCTGTCTCAGGAAAAGTATTTAAAATTGATAATGTTTACGATAGCAGTGGTTATCGTAAGCCTTCTATCATTATTAAAGTTGAAGGTGACGAATGGGTAGACACCATAGACCGAAGCCCTGAAATTGATGGTAATATTAAACTATCTGCAAAAGAAATCACTGATAAGATTAACGAAATGGGTGTTGTAGGTCTTGGTGGTGCTACATTCCCCTCTTTTGTTAAACTGATGGTTCCTGAAGGGAAAAAGGTTGATTTTCTGGTTATCAACGGCGTGGAGTGCGAACCCTATCTCACTTCAGATCACCGTGTTATGCTAGAACGAGGCGAAGAAATGCTTATTGGTGTAAGTATCTTAATGAAAGGCCTTAAAACAAATAAAGCTCTTATTGGAGTGGAGAATAACAAGCCTGATGCTATTGAAGACCTGAGAAAATTAGCACAGAAATTTAAAGGAATTGAAATTCATCCTCTAAAAGTACAATATCCACAAGGTGGTGAAAAACAATTAATACAAGCGCTTACTGGTAGAGAAGTACCATCGGGTAAATTACCTTTAGAAGTAGGCTGTGTAGTAAATAACGTAGGAACAGCTTTGGCTGTTTATGAAGCAGTTCAAAAAAATAAACCTTTATTTGAGCGCGTTGTTACTGTTACTGGTAAATCCGTAAAAAAACCTTCTAATTTTCTGACAAGAATTGGAACTCCAGTGAAAGAGCTTATAGAAGCTGCTCAAGGATTACCAGATGATACTGGCAAAATTATTAATGGCGGCCCAATGATGGGGAAAGCACTCATTAGTACTGACATTCCTGTTGTAAAAGGTACTTCCGGTATTTTAATAATGCCTGAAAAAGAAAGTAAAAGAAACGACACCAGCAATTGTATTCGATGTGCAAAATGTGTACAAGTATGCCCAATGGGTCTGGAGCCTGTATTACTATCAAAAACATCAAAATTAGAGATGTTTGAGAAAGTAGAAAATGAAAGAGTAATGGATTGCATAGAATGTGGTTCCTGCTCATATACTTGTCCTGCCAATATACCCTTATTAGATTATATTAGATATGGGAAAAATAAAGTAGGTCAAATATTAAGAGAAAGAAGTAAAAAATAAATCGTAATTTATAAATAAAATATAGTCTGATAATGAGTTTATTAACTATTTCGGCATCTCCGCACGTTCACGGCGACAACTCCACAAAGAAAATTATGTGGGGAGTAGTATATGCTATGATTCCAGCTTTATTGGTTTCCGTATACTACTTTGGCTTAGATGCTTTACGAGTCGTATTTATTGCCGTTGCCGCTTCGGTATTTTTTGAGTGGCTTATTCAAAAATACCTAATAAAAGGTGCTAACACTATTATGGATGGCTCAGCAATTATTACCGGAATATTGCTGGCTTTTAACGTTCCTAGCAATTTACCATGGTGGATTATTATTCTAGGTGCTCTTGTAGCCATAGGTATGGGAAAAATGTCATATGGTGGTTTAGGAAAAAATCCATTTAACCCAGCTTTAGTTGGTCGAGTTTTTATGTTGATCTCCTTTCCTGTACAAATGACCTCATGGCCAAAAGCACAACCCATAATTGATGGCATCACAGATGCTGTTACAGGGCCTACTGCTTTGGGTATTATGAAAGAAGGTTTGGATGCAGGCAAAACTGTTTCCGAATTAATGCCTGAAATTCCTAGCAATATGCAGCTACTTATAGGTAATATGGGTGGTAGTATGGGTGAAGTTTCAGCCATAGCTATTATTTTAGGTGGTTTATATATGTGCTGGAAAAAGATTATTACTTGGGAAATCCCAATAAGCATTTTACTAACAGTATTTGTTTTCAGTAAGATTTTTTGTTTTATAGACCCTGAGCATTATGTAAGCCCTATTTTTCACCTCCTAACAGGAGGAATGTTATTAGGAGCTATCTTTATGGCTACGGATATGGTTTCTTCACCAATGACTCGATATGGTCAGCTAGTTTATGGTGTAGGAATTGGATTACTCACCATAATCATTCGTGTATGGGGTGCCTATCCCGAAGGAATGTCCTTTGCTATTCTTATAATGAATTCAACGGTTCCTCTACTCAATAATTCATTTAAACCCACTCGTTTTGGAAAGGAGGTGAAACATGGCTAAAAAAGAGTCTACATTCATCAATATGGTTATGGTTTTATTTATTGTAGCCGCTGTAGCTGGCCTTGCTCTAGGTTATGTATACAATATTACAAAAGAGCCAATTGCTAAAGCAAGAAAAGCTAAAATAGAAAGAGCAATAAAGGAAGTTTTACCAGAATTTGATAGTGTTCAACCTGGTTATAAAATCATGTCCTATGATGGTACAAAAGCTAAAGATTCTTTAGTGTTTTTTAAAGCATCACTTAATGGCGAATGGGTTGGTACTGCTGTAAATACCTATACAATGAAAGGTTTTTCTGGTTTAATAAAACTAATGGTAGGTTTCACTCCTGATGGAAGCATTCATAAAATATCTGTTTTGGAACATAAAGAAACACCAGGATTAGGTACTAAAATGGCTAAACCTAAATTTATTGACCAGTTTAAAAACATAAACCCAGCTGACTTCGATATTCAAGTCACAAAAGATGGTGGCGAAATTGATGCCATTACTGCAGCAACTATTAGTTCACGAGCATTTAGCGATGCTACTGATAGAGCTTATAAAACATTTATGCAAAACAAAGGAGGAAACAACTAATGAGTCAAATGAAAAATTTCACCAAAGGATTTATTAAAGAAAATCCCGTATTTGTACTCCTTTTAGGTCTTTGCCCTACTTTGGGAGTAACTACCTCTGCTATTAATGGCTTGGGTATGGGACTAGCCACTACCTTTGTTTTAATAGGATCTAATGTGGTGGTGAGCTTGGTAAAGAATCTTATACCAGACAAGGTACGTATCCCTGCCTTTATTGTAATTATTGCATCCTTTGTAACTATTGTAGAACTGGTGATGCAAGCCTATATGCCTGCATTATTTGATCAATTAGGATTGTTTATTCCATTAATTGTAGTTAACTGTATTGTTTTGGGTCGTGCCGAAGCTTTTGCCTCTAAAGAGACAACCGCCTCCTCTGCTATTGATGGCTTGGGGATGGGTTTAGGATTCTCTTTTGCTCTAACACTTTTAGGAGCAGTTAGAGAAATACTTGGTAGTGGAGCTATATTTAACTTTAAATTTATGGAAGCTGACGGAATGTTGGTTTTTGTATTGGCACCAGGAGCATTTATTGCGTTGGGATATCTTATCGCTATTATTAATCGAATTAACAAAAAAGCCTAATTCTAAAAACTTAAAATTATGGAATATTTTGTAATTATTATATCAGCCATTTTTGTCAACAATATTGTATTAGCACAATTCCTTGGCATTTGTCCTTTTGTTGGAGTCTCAGGTAAAATATCTACCTCAGTAGGGATGAGTGGTGCAGTTATGTTTGTAATGACCATCGCCACTATTGTAACTTGGCTTATTCAAGATCTAGTTTTAATACCTTTAAATATTGGATTCCTTCAAACCATTACATTTATCCTAGTGATTGCAGCTCTGGTTCAAATGGTAGAAATTATTTTAAAGAAAGTAAGCCCCCCACTCTATGCAGCTTTAGGAGTTTTTCTTCCTTTAATTACTACTAATTGTGCTGTTTTAGGTGTAGCCATACTTACCGTTCAAAAAGATTTCAACTTGATGGAAGGCGTAGTTTTTGCCATTGCATCAGCCATTGGTTTTGGCTTAGCTATGATTCTATTTGCTGGACTTAGAGAACATATGGATCTTATGGAGCCACCTAAAGGAATGAAAGGTGTACCAGTAGCTTTAGTTACTGCAGGCATCTTAGCACTTGCCTTTATGGGCTTTACCGGAATGGTATAAATAACAATAAGATGAAAATAAAGGATGATTTACAGAGGAGTAGATCATCCTTTTTTTATGAATAGATATTTTCAGAATCAAACAAATTCAAAAAAATAATTACAAAAATATTTTAAGTTAGTGAATATTAACTATATTTGCGCAATAATTATTAAATATGCAAACAGAAAGACAAACACAAATTATTGAAAACTCTATAGAACTTATTGCTACAAAGGGTATACAAGGTTTTACTATAAAAAATTTATCCAAGTCACTAGGTATTTCTGAGCCTGCCATCTATCGTCATTTTGAAAGTAAAACAGCCATTTTACTTAATATTTTAGATACATTTAAAGAAATGGGTGAAATGATGAACTTTATGCTTGAAAATAATAAAGATCCTGCCATTGAAAAAATTGAATTTCTGTTTTCCAAAATGTTAGAAGTATTTATTGAGCAACCTGCTGTTATTTCAGTTATTTTTTCTGAAGAAATTTTTAAAAATGAACAAATTCTAAAAGAGAAAATTATAGAAATACATAATATGCACCAATTGAATATTGAAAACATTGTTTCAGAAGGACAAAAAGAAATGAATGTGAGAACAGACATAGACAAAAGTAGTTTATCTCTTATTTTAATGGGCTCTTTACGTTTATTAGTTAAACGTTGGGATTTGAATAATCATAATTTCGATCTTGAAAAAGAAGGTCAGGAACTCATCAACTCATTCAAGTTATTGATTGGTCAAAAACAAAACCATAATTAGAAATAAATAATAGAATAAGCCGATATCTAATATCGGTTTTTTTCTGAAACACAAAGTTAGTTAACATTTACTATTAACGATTGAAATATGAATACAAAATGGAATTTATTATTGATAATTGGACTTCTTTTCTTTTCAATTATCCCAAAAACAACTAGTGCTTGCGAAATAGAGTTTGAAATAACCAAAGGAAAGAAAGACTCTTATCAAGTTGGTGATACTATTGTAGTATTAGTAAAAGTAGCCTTAACCCATAGATCTTGTCCCGTAAAAATGAAACAAACAAAATTCTCAATGAAAGGCTTAAAGGTTTTAAAATCGACACCATGGAAGCAAACTGCAGCCAACGATTGGGAGAGGAAATTAATGATAGTTGTGAATGAAACCAAAGATGGCAAGCTAAACCTTACAGCAGTTCGTGAGTGTGAAAAAGATGGTGGTTTTGGAACACTAAGACTAAAAGCAGATAAATAACAGACTAATTATGAAAATATATTTCTCTTTTCTAATACTTACTTTTCTGGTAATATCAATAAATATTACAAATGCACAAGAAGATGAGTTTAGTCAAACAACAGAAATCCAAAATACACAATCTGCCGATGATGAATTTACAGAAGATGAATTTTCCGATTCTGATGAATTCTCCTCTGATCAAGACGAATTCAGCGAATTCTCAGAAGAAAATGTAGAAGAAATAAAGTCTAAAACAAACTGGAATCGCTTTTACTGGGCAATTTCTATACTATTTGCGACTTTACTTGCCGGCATTTTTGTTCGATTTGAAGCTACTCGAAAAATACGCCCAGTTTTTTTACTTGCTGCAGTAGTCATTTTAGGATTCTATAGAGGAGGTCCCGGAATTATATCAAGTTTTCAAAATACCTTTTTATTTTTTATTGGATCTACTGATAAATGGCCTGCAATAGTTCTTTTTCTAGGACTAATCCCTATCACCTACTTCTTTGGAAAAGTATTCTGTGGCTGGACTTGTTACCTTGGAGCTATACAAGAATTCTTATATATAGGGAAGTTTAAAATTCTGCAAAGTGATAAATCTCAAAAAGTAATGAGAATTATTCGCTATTTTATTTTTGTGATTCTATTAGCCCAACTAACATTTACCCATAGCATTGAATGGAGTAGAATCGGACCATTTAAAGTCATCTTTAACTTGTTTTCACCAAATATTACAGGATATATCCTACTTGTTATTCTTTTGCTAAGTTCATTATTTATCCATCGTCCTTTTTGTAAAATAGCTTGTCCTGCAGGATTATTTTATGGTTGGATAACAAAAATACCTGGAGCTTCAGTACTAGGAATAACAGATTCTTGTGCGGGTTGTAAAACTTGTAGTACATCTTGCCAAATAAATGCAATAACACGCGAAGGAAAAACATCAAAGCTCGACAATCAAGAATGTATTATGTGTGGTGAATGTTTAAGCGATTGTAATATTAAAAGTATTCAAGCTTTCAGAAAAAGTAAAAATCATAAAAGTCAAATTTTTCTTAAAGGAATAAAGAAAGTAAAAATCTAATAATCATTAGCTATGAAAATAAAAAAATTAATCTTAGGTTTATTATTATTAAGTAGTTATTCCGTTTTTTCACAAATGGATTGCCGAAGTATGCTTGGTGCTCACTTAACACCATTTAAAGAAGGAGTGCCAATTCTTTGGGGCATTGAGGGTACTATGGCTCCGGGAATGATGACCAGCCCTTACGATTCACTAGGAAAGACAAAACTCAATGGAGGAATGCTATTGGCTGCTTTGGATTTTGGTTTTGGACAACAAAAGCATCATATCTACTTAGAAGGTGGATATAAAAACTGGATAAACTCTGATTTTGTTATTGATGAGGGTAATAAAGGTAACAAGCATTTAGGAATGCGTCAAGCTTTTTATAGTTATACTAATGATAGAACAAAAATAAAACTAGGTTTACACGAAACCCGATTAGGGGATTTTTTCTTGGTAGATGAGCGGGTTTTAGGAGTAAGTGTCGATCATGAAATTGGGGCTTTTACCCTTAATGCAAGAGTTGGAACCGTAAGCACAAGTTTTGCAAGAATGGGAAAGTTTTGTGCCAACCGACATTTATATGGTATTATAAATCCTAATTATACAGAAAGAATAGGTAATAAAATTGGCGAAACAAATTTAGCAGGCTTTGTCATTAACTGGGATCCACATTATCGTAAAGAAGAAACTACTTCTATAAATACAGATGAATTTGAGAATACAGATGAATTTTCAACTGATGATGAATTCTTTAACAACACTGATGAATTTCACGAAAACCATGATTTTAATGAATTTGGAAATGAGGATGAATTCTCTGACGATACAAATATTAAACAAAAACATAAACTCTCTATTACAAACATAGGCCTTATCTTTTACGATGAATTTGGAGACGAAAATTATATACCAGATAATAAATTCTATACTGGAATATTGGTTGATATGGATTTGCCTTTTGGGTTTTTTATGCAAACAGGTGGTGTATATCAAAATATGGTCGATAATAATACTATGGTATATATTGCGAAATTTGGTAAAAGCAAAACCTGGAATAATGCCTCCTTAACCAAATTAAGTGGAGCCTATATTGGAAAATATGATATTGATAAAAACTCACTTTTTCAACCGCTCTTTAGTAATTTATTTATTGGTGAAATAATGCGAATGGATGCCACAGAATTTCCCTTATGGCAAGTAGCATTAAAACATAGATTTCCTGGTAAATTAAAGATGCATCTTGCTTTTACAGCCGTTGCACAAATAGAGGATGCAAAAACAAACGAACAAGATATTGAATTAGGTTTATTGGCATTCAAAAACCATTTAAAGGTAACATTAATAGGTAGTAGAGTAGAAACCCTTGCTTTACCTAATGAATTCTATATGGCTAGAGTTGAATTAAGATTAGCATTCTAAATAGTACAGAATTTGTTAAATATTTCTAAATTTCAATTCAAAATCTAAAAGTTAGTGATTATTAACTAACTTTGCATTTGTAATAAATATCAGAAAATTATATACTATGGAAAAATTATTGATTAAATCCTTAAAGGC
>JAOZUW010000108.1:0-1617 GCA_029938465.1 Bacteroidales bacterium
TTTTTCCTTATCCACTTTTCTTCTGCACAAACTCAGCTGCATACTGATACTATCTCCTTAAAAAACAATGTACAAAAATTTCATTTCAACCTTCCAAATGCATCATTTCAAAAACTTCAATTGTATTTGTATTTGCAAATTAATGAAGATTGTATTTTTGATAAACAAGAGTTTATTTCATTGCAAATAAATAACCCATCAAAAGATGCAAAAATAAAACAAGTGGAATTTGCAAGAATTTATTTGCCTTCCTATACCAAACAGAGCTTAATATCTCATGAAATAATCTATGATTTTGATATGGAATTATGGCAAGAGTGGTTAAAAAAAGATGGTGAAATAATTATAAAGCAATCTGGGAAAGCAGAATCGTTAAAAGCTTCGTTAAACCTTGAATATGAAGAAGGCGAACCTTTATCAAATCTACTTCAGATTATACCTCTTTGGCAAAGTGATCTGCAAGGATTTTCATATGAAGAACAACTTCATCTTTCAACAAATGATATTCCATTACCTCAAGATATTTCAACAGCCTATATTCAGGTTTTAGTAAGCGGCCAACATACCGAAGAATTTTGTCATCATGATGATGCACATTTTTATTTTATTCATATTAATGGAAAAGAAATGGCTAAAAGAGAAATTTGGCGTGATGACTGTGGCTTCAACCCTATTTTTCCGCAAGCAGACCTTTGGTATGATTCACGCCCCAATTGGTGTCCTGGCTTAAAAGTAAATCCTTTTGCACATATGCTGAGTAAAAAAGATTTACAAGTAGATACTTTACAAGCTTCACTGAGCTTTCAGGAAAACTTCGAAAACAATGAGGGAATAGAATCATATATTACTTCGGCCGTTTTATTTCTTTTTGATAAACCTGAGAAAAAGCTTAATGCTTCCATTCAGAAAATAATGGCACCAAACACTAATCTATGGCATCATAGATATAATCCCATTTGTAATAATCCCATTATTTTAATTCAAAACAACGGACAAGATAGTATTCATTCTATTACTTTTGATTATGGATATAACTATCAAAACGATAATAAATTCCGTTGGCGTGGTGAATTAAGCTATTTGGAACAAGAATTGGTTTATTTACCTGCTCCAAATTGGTATTTTTACGAAAACCAAGATATCCCACATAGCTTTACTGTACATATTTCATCTATAAATGGAAAAGAAGAAGCCTATGTTATGGGAAGCAGAACTAGCGAAATGGAATTGGCTCCAATCTATCCGAAAGAAATAAAACTGCAATTGAAAACAGATCATAAAGCTCAAGATTTAAGCTTGGAGATTTATAATGACAATGGAGATATCATATTTCAAGAGTCTGATTTTAAAGCTGACAGCCTTTATGCTTTCCCATTACATTTGCAATATGGTTGTTATGAAATAATACTAAGCGATTTTGAGCAGAATGGCATTGAAACAGCTGATCACTCAGCAAGTTTGAAAATTATTGATGCTACAAACGATCATCTTATCAAAGAATTTCATGGCGACTTTGGTAGCCAACTCCGAGAACAATTTATGATATTGCGATAAGAGAAGAGTTGGGAATAGGGAATTGGGAATAGTGATTTAAGAATAGGAAATAGTGATTTAAGA
>JAOZUW010000108.1:1717-9144 GCA_029938465.1 Bacteroidales bacterium
GAATAGGGAATAGTGATTTGTGATTGAAGAATGGGGAATAAAGAATAGTGTCTCGAAAGCTTTCTGGAGGTGATTTAAAATATAGGAATTGAAAACTCAATACCACACTTGAAGTAAAAACAAAACCTATGAAAAATAAAATTTGTGAACTTTTTGGAATAGAATTCCCAATTATTCAAGGGGGAATGATATGGTGTAGCGGATGGGAACTAGCAGCAGCGGTATCTAATGCTGGGGGATTAGGACTTATTGGAGCCGGAAGTATGCGACCTGAGCTTTTACGCGAACATATTAAAAAAGTCAAAAAAGCCACATCAAAACCTTTTGGGGTTAATCTTCCACTACTTTATCCTCAAACAGATGAACATATTCAAGTTATTATTGAAGAAAATGTTCCGATAGTATTTACTTCTGCAGGAAACCCTAAGAAATACACTTCTATATTGAAAGAAAAGGGTATCAAAGTAGCCCATGTTATTGCCAATAGCAAATTCGCCTTAAAATGTGAAGAAGCAAATGTAGATGCTATTGTTGCTGAAGGTTTTGAAGCAGGTGGTCATAATGGATTTGAAGAAACTACCACTATAGCATTAATTCCATCTATCCGCCCAATTACAAAAACACCACTTATTGCCGCTGGAGGCATTGGAAGTGGGCAAGCTATGCTAGCAGCTATGGCATTAGGTGCCGATGGCGTACAAGTTGGCAGCCGTTTTGTTGCCAGCACAGAAAGCTCTGCACATCAACTGTTTAAAGAAAAAGTAATAGCGGCGCAAGAAGGTGATACTAAGCTCAGTCTTAAAGAATTGGTTGCTGTACGTTTATTAAAAAATAATTTTAGAGACCAAATAGATAAAGCCTATAATGAAAATGCCACTAAAGAAGAATTAATAGCTTTATTGGGCAAAGGACGCGCTAAAAAAGGCATGTTTGAAGGTGATCTTGATGAAGGAGAATTGGAAATTGGTCAGGTTTCGGCAAATATCCATAAAATTAAATCTGCAAAAGAAATCATTGAGGATTTTATGCACGAATACAGAGAAGCTTTATCTAGTTTGGAAGAACTATGACACAGAAGCTACTAATGACAAATCAGTGTTAGCACATTTACTGCCTAAATCTTATTTTGATATCTCATTTTCAATCATAATAAATTTTTTCTTTGTGAAACTCTGTGTCTACCCTGTGGTTCTTTGTGCAATAGCTATAACACAGAGATGCTCAAAGAAATCTCAAAGTTACTCAAAGGTATTATTTAGTTTTCTTCATCCCAAAAGCTTTCTTGACAATAATCTCCTCACCGCTGTAAAATAAGAATTAGCACGTTTACTGGAGACTCTCACAAATAATTCATTAATAACTGTAACATATTTCCTTATCTTTCCGTCATAATGATATAAAATCGTTTAAAAGTCCAGATCATATCAATTTGAAGTGAGAATTACAGATTACAATAATTGTGTAGATAAACATGCAGATGCAGTATATCGATTTATATTGAAAAATATGAGATCAGAGCATCGTGCGCAGGATGTGGTGCAAGAAGCTTTTCTTAAATTATGGGAAAAACGAAAAGATGTTGCAGCCGAAAAAGCCAAATCCTATTTGTTTACTACAGCTTATCACTTTATGATTGATGTTATCAGACGAGAGAAAAAAATAAGCTATCAGGAACAATACCATCATTCCAATGCTTATAAGGAACCGCAAAGTGAATCTGCAACTCCACATGATTTGCAAGCTATTTTGAATGAAGCTTTATCGCAATTGCCCGAAATACAGCGCACAGTGGTATTATTGCGCGATTACGAAGGTTATTCTTATGATGAAATTGGTGATATCTGCCAACTAAAATCTTCGCAGGTAAAAGTATATATTTACCGTGCAAGGCTAAAAATGAAACAATATATTGGTAAACTAGAAATGGTTATATGAAGATAAACCTAAATAACTATGAGTTGTATGCTATCGAATATCTAGAAGGAAATTTAGATGCAATAAGCACCAAAGAAATGGAAGCATTCCTATTGGAACATCCCCATATTGCTCAAGAATTTAAAGGTTTACATGATTTCATTTTAGAGATTCCAGAGAAAATAAATATTGAAGATTCTTTTAAAATTAAGCTTAAAAAAAATACAGTAACTACTGTAGGTAATATCAATGAAGATACCTATATCCATTTTTTTATTGCTCATAAAGAGAATGATTTATCAGTAAAAGACAAAAAGGATTTGCAAGTTTTTTTGGAAACTAATCCTTCTTTAATACCAGAAAAAGAACAAATACAATCCTTAAAACTTCAAGCTGATTTATCTATTGTATATGCTGACAAGGAAAATCTTAAACGACAAGAGAAGCCTATTGTTTTATTGAAATATGCTTTTTCTTTAGTGGCTGCGATAATTCTTTTGGCTTTTTGGTTATGGAATCCACAAGACATTGCTCCTGAGCGTAATTATTTGAATAAACTACAAAGTATAAGCACAGCTAATCTTGAAATATCTTCTAAAGCTATAATACTTTCAGAGGCCACCGATATTCATCGCAACTTTGACTGGACCAAAGAATATGCTGAGATACGAGATACTATCTCCATAAACAAATTGATTTCCAAAAATAAAAGTTTGGCTATTGAAGATAATAACTGGAAGAATGAGATATTGCTTATGCAATCATACGCCTTTGAACGAACACAACTAACAACAGAAGTTAATTGGAATAAAATGAATACTGAGAGAAAACGACCCTTCAGATTGGTTGCTTCTTTATTATGGAAAACCACCAAAGGACAAATAAAGAATATAAGTGAAGATGTTTTACCCGAAAACAAAAGCTTACGTGAGTTAGTAAGTTTGGAAAACTTAAGTGGTGGTTTTATATCTTTTGAGAAGCAGACGAAAGAAGTAGAATAAAAATTTCAGTAGGCTCTACTTGCGCAATTCGAAATTCTTACCTAGATACACTTTCCTTACTTGTTCATCATTTGCCAAATCTTCTGCAGTACCACTTTTAAGCACTGCTCCTTCAAAAAGCAAATAAGCTCTATCGGTAATTTTTAGAGTTTCGTGCACATTATGATCTGTTATCAGGATACCGATATTCTTTTCTTTCAGCTTACTTACTATAGCTTGAATATCTTCCACAGCAATAGGGTCAACACCAGCAAAAGGCTCATCTAATAATATAAAATTCGGATCGGCAGCCAAACAACGGGCTATTTCTGTCCTTCTTCTTTCACCACCAGAAAGCTGAATACCATTACTTTTTCTAATGTGCTGCAAACCAAATTCATCGAGCAATGAGTTTAGTTTTTCATTTCTCTCTTTAGAAGTAAGTTTAGTGAATTCTAAAACTGCAGTAATATTATCTTCTACGCTCATGGTTCTAAAAACGCTAGCTTCTTGTGCTAAATAGCCTATCCCCAATTGGGCTCTTTTATACATAGGTTCTTTAGTGATCTCCTCTTCATCGAGAAATACTTTGCCATTATTGGGTTTTATTAAGCCTACCATCATATAAAAAGAAGTGGTTTTTCCGGCACCATTGGGACCTAATAAGCCTACAATTTCGCCTTGTTCCACTTCGATACTTACTCCTTTAACTACAGTACGCTTGCCGTATTTTTTAATAATATTATCTGTTCGTAGAATCATGGAGCAAATGTACATTATTTTTATTATTTGTGGCTATAAGAAAAGCTTTCAGGGAGAAAACCTATCTACCCAATATCACAAAAAGGCAAGCAGGTCTTATTTATACAATATCATTATAATTTGGGATATCCTCTAAAAATGAATAGGAATTTGTAGTAAAATCTAGTTGGCAGCAAAAATGCTCCAATCCATTGGTAACAATAAGATAATCTACTTTTAAATTCAAATTATATCGAGCTATTTGATCAAAAACTTTTTGAGTGATTTTTACTTCCGGTGCTTTGCATTCCACCAATAACAATGGGTGTCCAAAGGAATTAAAAGAAACAATATCTGCTCGTTTTTTCAGTTGATTAACTTTTAAGCTATATTCTGCTGCCAACAATCCTTGTGGATAGTCTTTAAGATGAATAAGATAATGTACAAAATACTGTCTCACTCTCTCCTCTGGAGTATAGGCAACATACTTTTTTCTTAGATTGTCAAACACTTCTTTTTTGCCATTTTGTATGCGAATGCTAAGTGCAGCAGTAGGCAAATTTAAAGTAGGTTTAAGCATATTACTCCTCTTTTGCTGCAGGAATAGGATAAAGCGACATTATTTTTTCAGCAGCTTCCACAATTCGCATATCTCTATTTTTGGTATTATCATTAATAGTACCAGATCCAACACTTTGCCAAACCAATTTTTTACTTACACCATCAAACACATCGCATACCAAGGTTCCATCAGTATAATCATATTGATGGTAGGTTGTTTGTGCATAACCATTATTCCATCCCCAAGAATTTCCGTAATAATAAGAGTTATAAGGACGATAATAATCAGTATATGCTTCTGTGGCTGTTTTAGTTTCTGTTACCAAAAATAATGAGACTTCAATATCGGCATCTGTTTCCTGATAGCTTAAACCTCTTTTATTAAACTCCTTAGCAAAAGAAGCTTCTATTCTTCGTTTATCAAAATCACTTATCACCTTAGTACTATTCTGGCTCCAACCCATATACGAAAAGGTTTTATATTTAGTGAAATCCGTATTCGCATCACGATCGGCAGTCACTTTTATGCTGGAAGAACAAGAACCTATAAAAAGGCTTAGAATTAGAATGTAGATTAAATTATTTTTCATCATTACAATTTTTTACTTCCCTATAGCTCTGCTTTTAGTCTGCCACAACTTTAGGGAAACTAGGTTTATCAATTTTGTTTAAAGGAATTTTTCCTCTGCACAAAAGTACGAAAAAATATAAATAATAGCACATATTGGGCAAAGGGTAAACAAATCTTCTCATTAATTAAAACCAGCAAAATTGATTACTTTTGAAAACTTCAATAAAAAAGAAAATGCTAGCAGAAGAACATCAAGATATTTTAGGTCGGTTTTTAAAAGACATTCAGCTGAGTGGGAAAATAAATAAAATAGCCTACCAAAAAGGGCATTCTTTATACGAGGCAGGAAACGCATATTTATTATCCAGCACTCATCAACAATACGATTATCAGATTATTGATAATTATCAAGATTTTAAGGTTCAAATTCAATTCTCTGATCATAAAATGGATTATCAATGTAGCTGTCAGTCGGATGAGTTATGTTCACACGAATACGCAGCCTTTTTGCAAACCTTACAAGATTTAAGCAGAAGATTACAAGTTGAAAAAGATGGAGCCAAGAAGTATTCGCGTGAAGGGATGATGCAGAGAGTGTTAAAAGAGCGTTTATTAAGGTCAGAAAAAGAAAAATATCAGATAGATTTCTCAGATAATATTTATGGAGAACACGAATTGCATACTACCGATCAAAAAACCTATAAAATAAGTTTCTATGATTTTGAAAAGAAAATTGGTTATTGTTCTTGTCTTGATTACCAAACCAACAAATTAGGCACTTGTAAACACCTGATGTTTGCCTTTAATGAATTCCAACATATTTATCAAAACAAAGAATTACCCCAACAATTCTATCCTTTTATCGAAATATTTCGTCATCCACTACACGATTATCAATTGAGTTGGTATTATCCCAATCCCATATCAAAAGAAATGCAGCTTTTATTATCGGATTACTTTGATACCCAGCAATTGTATAAACCTGAAAAGATGAATGAACTTCATTTATTTCTCGATCACATTCAGGATTATAAGAATATAAATATTCGCTCCGAGGTAAGAGTTTTTATTGAAGAATATTATGATGAGAACTCTCTTAAAGAGACCTTTCAAAACCTTGAATTTAATAAACAGCTCTTAGCGCACAAATTATATGATTATCAATGGGAAGGGGTTCGCTTTTCAACTGTTCGCAAAGGAAGTATTTTGGCTGATGAAATAGGCTTGGGCAAATCGGTTCAAGCTCTTGGTGCAGCATTATTTAAAATGGAGTATTTAGGTTTTAAAAATATTGGGATTCTTTGTC
Source organism: Bacteroidales bacterium (assembly GCA_029938465.1). Classification (GTDB taxonomy): domain Bacteria; phylum Bacteroidota; class Bacteroidia; order Bacteroidales; family UBA12170; genus UBA12170. The sequence continues at coordinate 7,791 of JAOZUW010000108.1, forward strand.
CAAAAAACTTAAGATCACAGTGGGAACTGGAGATAAAAAAATGGGTTCCATTAAAGCAAAGAGAACATTTTATAATCAACAGTTTTGAGAATATAAAATCACAGCAAAAGCTTGATTTTTTAATTATTGATGAAGCCCAAAAAATTGATGATTACGATTCGGTTTTATTGCGTCATTTGCACCAAATACAGTTTAAGCATATTTTACTGATAACCGATAGCAAGATAGAGAAAAGCCTTATTAAATTTTACGCTATGATTGGGCTTATCGACCATCATCTACTCACACCCCTTTGGGAGTTTTCTTATAAACATTGCTTATTTGACGCTCAAGATGAAGATCAAATAATTGGTTATTATAATTTAGAAAATCTGCCAAAAAGATTATCAGATATTTATTTGCGTCGTGAAAAATCGACTATTAAAGAACAAATTCAGAAACTTCATTCTCCTAGACAAATAAACATATCAGTTGCTCTAAATAATAGCTTATTACAACAACAAAATCAATTGAGTAAGCAAGTATTAAATATTTTACAGAAAAAACGTGCTACAAATTATGATTATCTACAACTTAAAAACTTTATACAAGAGCTTATCAGTTTAGGGCGATTTACTTTTGGAGTAGATGAAAATGAACCTAGCAATCCAAAACTAAAAGAATTCCACCATATAATTAAGCATAAACTTAATATTTCAAACGAAGAAAAAGTAATCATTTTTGTCAATAATATTAAGCTGCAAAAGCAACTTAAAAGGGTATTACTTCAGGAAAGAAAAGCAGTAGAAATACTAGATATTAATCAGGAGAATTTTGCTTCAAAAACACAGTTTTTTATCACAACAGAAAACCTGCAAAGCAATCTTCCTGGCGCTCAGCATTACTTTTATTTTCATATTCCTAATAAACTGAATGCCATTACAAAAAGAACAGAGATGCTTCAAAGCGAAATTGGTGACCACAGCATCTACCTACTGCAATCTACACCAAGCTTTGAGGATATATGGATACATTGGGAGAAAAACAAAAGCCCATTACTTACTCAACTAAACTCCTTTTTGGCAAAGGGATTAGAGAAACAAAACCTCCCTTTACGCTTAAAAGAAGAATTAATTTTTGAATTAAAAGCTTTGTTATTGCCTATTGAAGATGAGCCATTAACAAATACACAAATGAATTTGTTTGGCGAACTTATTGAAGAAAAAACAGCTATTCAAAAGGAAGTAAAAAACGAATCCTTTTATCATTTCTTTGAAAAAATAAAACAAAGTTTTGCTGCTTTTGAGCAATTGGATACTCAAACACAAAAAATGATTCGTCAAGGGAAATTAAGCATTTCCGAAAAAAATGATGA
>JAOZUW010000109.1 GCA_029938465.1 Bacteroidales bacterium
GAGGCTACTGGAGCACTAGATATTAGTGTTGCTGGTGGAACTACTGCATATACTTATGCTTGGACAGGTCCTGGAAGTTTTACAGCTAATACAGAAGACATTAGCGGTTTAGCTATTGGAACATACACTGTAAATATTACCGATAATCACGGTTGCACAACTAGTGATAGTTGGACAATAATTGAGGCGGTAACAATCGTATATAACTCTGTTGTAGTGCAACATGTATCACCTTGTTTTGGTGACCAATCAGGAGCCATTACAATTAGTGTTTCTGGTGGCACACCCGACCCCGTTTATGGATATGAATACTCTATAGATAATGGAGTTTCCTGGGAACAAAATAATGGGTTATTTATTAATCTGTTTGCAGGTTCTTATGATGTTTGGGTAAGAGATGGTCATGGATGCGAAGTAGAATATCCTTCTAACTCCATACAAATCAATCAACTAGCGGAAATACAGATTGATGATGTCATTATTACAGATGTAAGTTGTTTTGGTGGTTCAGATGGTGCTTTCACCATTACTGCCAGTGGTGGATCAGGAAATCTAGAATACTCAATAGATGGAGGTACAACATACCAATCTTCTAATATATTTACTGGATTAACGGCAGGAACCTATCAACTACAAGTAATGGATGACTTAGGTTGTACAATGAGTACAACAGAAGCTTACGATATTGTTGTAGGTGATGACGAAGATCCTGTAGCGGTTTGCCAAAATATTAGCGTTCAATTAGATGCCAGTGGTAATATAACAATTACTGCTGATCAAGTAGATGGTGGATCCACAGATAATTGCACTATAACTTCAATAACAGTATCACCTGACACATTTACTTGTGCTGAAACTGGTGACAATACTGTTACATTAACTGTTGAAGATAGCAATGGTAATACAGCTAGCTGTGACGCTATAGTTACTGTTGTAGATCCCGAAGCATTTACTATTGATAATGTACTATTTACTGGTGTACAATGCTTTGGAGCCAATGATGGAACAATTACAGTACAAACTACTGGTGGACCTTCTGGCTTATTTTATAGTATTGATGGAATAGATTACACAAATACTACAGGTGTTTTTGTTGATCTTATTCCTGGTACATATACAGTTTCTGTAAGAAATACTATTGGATGCGAAACTATATGGCCTACTGATATCCTTATTGGAGAACCTACTTTATTGGTTATTGATGATGTAATTACAACCAATGTTACTGGATGTAATGGCTCAGCAAATGCAACCATTACGGTAATGGTAAGTGGCGGAACACCAGCATATTCATATTCCATTACTGGTGGAACCACATGGCAAAGTAGTAACTTCTTCGATAATTTACCGGCTGGTGATTATGATGTAGTTGTTCAAGATGCCAACACTTGCGAAGTAGCATGGGGATCAAGTATCCATGTAAACGAACCTGCTCCTGTTATTCTTAATGACTATGATGTAGTAAATGTTATGGGATGTTATGGTGATCTTACTGGAGAAATTCATATAGACGCTGAAGGCGGAACAGGTATTTTAAGTTATTCGATTGATGGTGGATTTACCTGGTTTGATAATGATGGTGATTTTGTAGGCTTAGCTGCTGGATTCTATCACCTTCAAATACAAGATGAAAATGGATGTGATTATATCCTGATTAATCCTATACAAATTACACAACCGATACAACTCCTTGTAATAAATGTTGTTTCAACAGATGTAACAGAGTGTTTTGGTAATACCAACGGTTCAATCGATATTGCTGCTTCAGGTGGTACTGGTACTATTCTTTACTCTATTGATGGAGGTGCAAACTTCGTTGATAATGGAGGTTTATTTGAGAATATTGCTGCTGGAAATTATAATGTATTTATAACTGATGATCATGATTGTATCATTGAATATTCAGGAAATCCTGTTATTATTTCAGAACCTGTACAGGTTACAATGGCCGTTACTACAACAGACATTGCTGATTGTGCAGGAGAAACAACCGGTTCTCTTTCGATTAGTGCTGTTGGAGGAACAGGAGTTTATACCTATTCAATTGATGGTGGTAATAGCTGGAGTTCAAATAATACATTTATCGATCTTGCAGCAGGCTCATATACTGTGATGGCTAAAGATGATTTAGGTTGTGAACAGCCTTATTCTGGAAACCCAGTAATTATTAATGAGCCCGATGCCATTATTTATAATGATGTAAATGTAACTGAAGATCTCTGTTATGGAAGTTCTGATGGTGAAATAATCATCACTGCCACAGGAGGAACAGGCACACTACAATATTCTATTGATGGAGGTACTAATTATCAATCCAATTCAACATTTTCATATTTAGAAGCAGGTAATTATATGCTGATGATAATCGATGAAAATGATTGTGAGCTTGCTTATGAAAACAATCCTGTGATTATTACTGAATCAGCACAAATATTTATTCCTGAAGTAATCGTGACAGATATTACTTGCGGTGGTGTTTTAGGTTCTATTGAAATTACAGCTAATGGCGGTGTTGGTAATCTTTACTACTCCATTGATAATGGTGTTTCTTATCAAACAGGTAATTTGTTTTCAAACTTACCTGCTGATACCTATATTATTAGGGTAAAAGATAATACAGGCTGTACACAGCTGTACACAGATAATCCTGTAGTAGTGGTAGATCATTATCCCGCAGATGTTTTCATCAATGTTGATCCTTATAATGGACCTTATTGTGTAGGAGATGTAATTTCATTACAAGCATATGGTTATAATGCTGTAAGCTACACTTGGAATACTGGAGACACAATACCAGAAATAGAAGTGACATCAGATACACCAGGTATGGTAGTATATACTGTCACAGTTATGAACAATTTAGGTTGCGAATCACAAGCATCAGTTGAAATAGAATATGAAGTGTGTATTGGCATACCTGAAATAGAACCTGAAAATATGACTATTAATTTATATCCAAATCCTAATGGTGGAGAGTTTGCTCTCGAACTGATGGGAATGAATCAAAACATAGATATTTCTATTATCGATTTTGCTGGAAGATTAGTATTAGAGGAAGAAATTCTTGATACTTCAGCTGAGAAGATGGAAAAACAATTTGATCTATCTAGCTTTGAAAGAGGCATTTATTTCTTGAGAATAACTCATGGCGAACAAGTATCCTATAAAAAGGTTGTTGTTCAATAGTTATTGAAATAGAAAAAATTCCAGAATAAAAAGCCATCTCAAATTGAGATGGCTTTTTTCAGTTTCATTATACGCCATTTTATGTTATATTTGCATAGTAGTACCAATACTAACTCAATATGAAAATTATAAAATATCTACTTTTTATTTTAGTGTTTTTAGTTTTTGCCTCTAGTCTTGAAGCGCAATCAGCTAAAAAAATGCTGAAAGCAGGAAACAAAAGTCTTAAAGCTAATAAAACTGAAGAAGCGATAACTCATTACACAAAAGCATTAGAACTCAACCCTACCCTGAGTAAAGCTTACTTAAACCGCTCTAAAGCATATCTTGAGTTAGGAGAAATAGAAAAGGCTATATTTGATTTGGATGAAGTAAACCGCCTAGATCTTAAAGATGAAGAATCCTGGTTAAATAATGGTAATTTAAATTATAATAAAGACGATTACGCAAAAGCAGCTGAAAAATACGCACAATACCTACTTGAAAAAGATAAAGATATTCCTGTTTATAACCGACAGATAGAATGTCTAATGATTATTGAGGATTATGAACGAGCCTTGCAATTTGCAAAGAAAAAGCTGGAAGTTGAAAAACTTCCTGAAACTTATTATCAAATTGCCCAAATCAATTTCATATTAAAAAACTATAGAGATGCTGAAATCAATTATAAAGATGCTCTAAAAGAAGCTTCAAATAATATTGATTACAGAAATGGTTTGGCGTTATCTTTATATGAGCAAGCCAGATATGATGCTGCTATTACAGAAGCCAACCGAGTACTCAGACAAGATAAAAACAATAAAGTGGCCTATTTAACACGTGCCAGATCTTCACATAAAAAAATTGAATATTCCAATGCCATAAATGATATGTCACATATCATTGTACTTTATCCAAACGACAAAGAAATTGTAGATTATTTAAACTATCGGGGGGATCTATATTTAGAGTACAGCCAGCATATGAATGCCATATCAGACTATTCAAAATCAATAGGAAAAGACCCAGAAAACACATATGCCCTCTTTAAAAGAGCACAGGCTTATGAAGAAGTCACAAATACTAAAGAAGCTATTGCTGACTTAGAAAAAGTAGTAGCCATTGGAGCATCTGGTGGTATAGTTTCAGCTAGCATCTTAAGTAACTCCAAAACAAAGGTTTACAACCTACGAAGGGAAGCTAAAGAGCCTATCATATCATTAACCAACGAAAATTATCAAGATCAAAGATTAAGAATAACCTATCATCAAGAACAAATAGACCTTCAAATCTACATTACAGACGACAATACTATTGAAAACATAAGTCTTGAAGGAAATAGTCTAACTGTGGAAAGCAATAAGGGAAAAGTAAAACTTACTGAACCTATTGATCTTACAGGAAAAGAATATATTGAAATAAAAGCTGAGGATATATATGGCAATAGTGCTTCTACCAGAATTTTTATTTACAGAGTAGAAAACAATGCCCCCTTAGTAAACTTTATGTTGCCTTATACCAACGATAATAAAGAGATGCTGTTAGATTCTGATGAATCTAGAGTTTACTTCGAAGGAAATATCACCGATGAGAGCCTTATAAAGTCTATCCTAATAGATGGTATTCTGATTCCGTTTAATCAAGAGGAGTATAATCCAATATTTGCAACAAATTTAGACCTTAGAAACAAAACTAAACTCACCATTAAGGTTATCGATATTTATGATAATATCCTTGAGGAAGATTATTTTCTTAACCGTGAAGATGCTCTTTATGCAGCTAATAGTCCTATGGGGAAAACCTGGATAGTCTTTATTGAAAACTCTGAATATGAGTATTTTGCCTCTTTAGATGGTCCAGTGAAAGATATTCGCCTTATGAAAACCGCTTTGGCCAATTACGAAGTGCATAATATCATACATCGAAAAGATCTAACCAAAAAACAAATGGAGCGTTTCTTTAGTATAGAGCTTCGAGATATGGTAAAAAACAATCAGGTAAATTCACTCATTGTTTGGTATGCCGGACATGGAAAATTCCAAAACGAAACAGGTTATTGGATTCCTGTTGATGCAGAAAGAAGTGATGAATTTTCCTATTTTAACATCAACAATTTAAAAGCCAGTATGCAAGTTTATTCTAATGAAATAACCCATACTTTAGTTATAACGGATGCTTGCGAATCAGGACCTTCTTTTTACCAAGCTATGCGCGATGATATTGTAATCCGGTCTTGTTCCGAAGAAAAAGCAATAAAATATAAATCTTCACAAGTTTTATCTTCAGCAGGTTATGAATTGGCTTCAGATAATTCACAATTTACAATGACTTTTGCCAATACATTAATTAATAATTCCGATTATTGTATTCCTATTGAAAGCATTGTGCTTAATGTGGGTGATGCCGTTACTAAAGACAATCAACAAAAACCACAATTTGGTAAAATTGCTGGATTACAAGATGAAAATGGTACTTTCTTCTTTATTAAACGAAGCGAAACATCCACTACCGATGACGACAAATAGGTAGAAATTTATTAATGAGCCACACTTCAACCATATCCATAGCTGTAGTAAAAATTACTTTTGTTTTTTTGTGGACATTCTTTAGCTTATCAGGATATTCCCAAAATTACTATTTCGAGAATTACAGCATCCGACAAGGCTTACCCAACAGTAAAATATACGATATTTTACAAGATGACCAAGGCTATATTTGGATTGCAAGCCCATCAGGCTTAAGCCGTTTCGATGGCGATAAATTCATCACCTATGGTATGGCCAATAATCTACCAGAAAATTCTGTTCGAGCACTTTTTCTTGATCAGGATAAGCAGCTGTGGGTTGGTTTCGAAGATGGAAGAGTATATGTAAAAAACCAAGATGTTTTTCAGCTAATTATCAATGATAGCATAAACCCAAAAGGAGAAATTAGTGATATTTCTCAGAATTTGAAAGGTGAAATTCTTATCTCCACTATAGGATCTGGTGTATTTCTTATTCGTAATTATCTTGAAATTTCAAAAAGAGAAATTCTAAATTTCACTGGCAAAGAAGGTGCAGGGCAAACCATCTATAAAAGTGAAGCTTTTATTAATGGTCAAATATTTTTAGCTACAAGCGTAGATCTAATGTATATGGATGCTGATAGCGCCAAATTTCACTATTATAGACCCAATGGCTTTCCTTTATTCTTTCTTAGCACATGTATGATTGAAGACAGCAGAGGTAATATCTGGATCGGCAAATACAATGGTGGTTTATATAAATATGATACTAAGTCCAAAAAATTCAGCTTTTACGACCATCGCGATGGTTTGGCTAATAATTGGATCAGCACTCTTTTTGAAGATAGCTTAGGCAGAATTTGGGTTGGAACCTGGGGTGGTGGCGTCAGCCTGATCAAAGATGATAAGATTATCGTGAATTTTGATAATAAAAACGGATTGGTCAGCCTTAATATTCAAAAGATCATAGAAGATAATGAAGGCAATATTTATATTGCTACTCAGGAAAATGGATTCCAGATTTTTAAAGGAATGCAATTTCTTTCACTTACGGAAGACAATGGCTTACCAAATTTACAGATTTGGGATATATGCGAGCTCAATGATTCAATCGTTTTACTAGCTACCAATAATGGTATCAGCGAAATAGTTTTCCAATCAACAGTTAAGGTAAGAGTTAGAAACAATTATCAAAAATCACCTGATGGACTAATCAGTAATAAAATACTCCATCTTATTAAAGATGATATTGGCAATGTCTGGATTGGTACTGCTTTATCTGGAATTCAAAACTATAAAATCTCTACTGGTGTATTTGAATATAATAGATTCTTAAATGCAAATATTCCACAAAATGCGAAATTGGTAAGTGATCTGGAAATTGTAGATGGAGAATTATATTTCGGTACCGTTGATGGTTTAATAAATCATGAAATAGTAAAGGAAAAAAACTACAGACTATCACAAGAAAATGGTCTTTCAGGAAATAATATCTCCGTATTGTTTAAAGATTCAGAAAATACGCTCTGGGTTGGAGTTCGAAATAAAGGAGTTTGTTTTATTAAAGATAATACTATTACAGCCTTACCAAAAACAAAACATATCAGCCCTACATGTCTTGCAGAAAACTCAAAAAAAGAAATCTTATTAGGCAGTTCTAAAGGAATATTTAGATTAGAAAATGATACTTTGATAAAAATTTTAGATGTTAACACTGGTTTGATGTCTAATTATGTAAGTCTTTTACATTTTATTAATGATGACAAACTAATGATTGGTAGTAATAACGGCTTAAGTATTTATCAATTTTCAAATAATACTCTTGTTCACTACAATAAAAGCTTGGGTTACACTGGTATAGAAACCAAAAATAACTCCTTTCTACAGCGTTCCGATGGTAGTATCTTATTAGGAACAACAGGAGGCTTAATGATCTATAACCCCAATTATAAAGATATAAGGAAACCGGTAGAACCTTATGTACATATTGGAGAAATAAAGGTAAATATGATTCCTGTTCCTCTAACATATAAAGAGCCTTACCCTTATAGTAAGAATTCTTTTCTGTTTTATTATCATGCCATTTCCATGAGTAATCAGTCCGACTTGCAATATCAGGTTATGCTTGAAGGTTTGGATAATACCTGGAGAAATCCCACAAAATCTACTAATATTAGCTTCTCAAAATTGCCTTATGGCGAATATACTTTTAAAGTTAAAGCCATTACTTTTGATGGAATAGAAAACCAAACCCCAGCCTCTTATCATTTTATTATTCGTCCTCCTTTTTGGGAAACCTGGTGGTTTATAGGAGGAAGTTTGTTTCTGATATTTATTTCTACATTTTTTGGAGTACGATATCGTATCTATTTGCTTAAGAAAGAAAAAGAAGAACTTGAGCAAAAAGTAGCTGATCGAACTAAAGAAATCTCTGAAAAGAATGAACTATTGGTAGAGAAGAATAATCATATTACTGATAGTATAAATTATGCCCGCAGAATCCAGTATGCCACAATGCGCCCAGAGGCCTTACTAAATAAACTCTACGATGATGCCTTTATTTTGTACCTACCTAAAGATATCGTTAGTGGGGATTTTTATTGGTATACTCAAAAAGGAGATCATATTATTATTGCAGCTGCTGATTGTACAGGGCATGGTGTTCCTGGAGCTTTTATGAGTATGCTAGGTATTGCTTATTTAAATGAAATAGTGGGAAGAACCAGTAAATACGATGCAGCAGCAGTTTTGCAAAAACTCCGCTCCAATGTTATAAACGCCCTTAATCAAAGTGATAGCGAAGATTCTACTAAAGATGGAATGGATATTGCCCTCATCATTTTTAATAAAAAAACTAAAAAATTACAATATGCAGGAGCATATAACCCTCTTTATCTACTCCGTAATAAAGTACTGATTGAATATAAAGCTGACAGAATGCCAATAGGCGTTCACTCCCGTGATAATCTGGACTTTACCAACCACAGCATAGAGCTCATAGAAGGCGATCAACTGTATATCTTTACTGATGGTTTTGCCGATCAGTTTGGAGGCCCAAAAGGGAAAAAAATGAACTATAAACGGTTTAAAAATCTAATTCTTGAACAACAAGGTGTTTCCCGAGAACAACAAAGGGAAAACCTGCTACATGCTTTTAACACATGGAAAGGAAAGGAACAACAATTAGATGATGTTCTACTAATTGGATTAAATATTTAAAATGTCTTATAATACCATCAAGATAGTACTTCTTTGAAAACATTAATTGGTAATATAATAACACTAAGATTGAAATTAATCACTTAATTTCACTAAAGTAATTAACCGCCAAAGTGTATAATGCTATTATCATAAGCACTTCCACCCACAAATAGTATCTTTGCTAATCCCAACCTCCCTA
>JAOZUW010000110.1 GCA_029938465.1 Bacteroidales bacterium
TTTACTTCTGACTTCTAACCCTTTAGGATTAAAACAGAAACGAATTTTATTCGTAAAATAAACCTATGGTACTTCATGTCCATAGTGGTTTAGTATACTAATTTAATAGACTTTCTTTATCTTCAGGTAAGGTGGCAAGTACTTTTATACTGGTGACTACCAAATTGCTGGTAGATGTTGTAATAATATCATCTTTTTCATTATACACTTTGCATTCTATATTAGCTATTTTTTTTCCAATACGTACAACTTGAGCTTTTACTACTACAGTTTCACCTTCTTTAGCACCAAATAGAAAATTGACATTAAGATTGGTAGTGGTAAACATTTGCTGTTGGAATAAAGTGTAAAAAGCCAATCCCATAGTGTCGTCAATTAATGCAGCCATAACGCCTCCTTGAATAGTTCCAACTGGATTAGTCATCTCTTTTCTGATTTTATAAGAAATAGAGCAATAACCTTTTTCTACTTCAAGTAATGTGCCTTTAAGCCATAAGGAGGAAGGTGAAATACTTTTGGTTATAGGTTTGTTTATTTCATTCTTAAGGTATTCAATAATAGGATTACTCATTTTATGATTGGTATATTTGGTTAATTTTTTCTTGGTATTTTTGGTGAACTACTTTCCTTTTAATTTTTAAAGTAGGTGATAATTCACCACCTTCGGGAGTCCAATTTTCGCAAACTAAGCGAAAAACTTTTATCTGTGAAACATGATCGAGCTCTTTATTAAACAGGTCAACTTCACGCTGATAGCGTGCCAATACTTTTTCATTCTCTATAAGAGTTTTATTTTCTCTATATTGAACATTATGAAGGCTGCACCAATTGTGTAGGTAATTAAAATCAGGCACTAACAAAGCACCTGTGAATTTTTCATTTTCGCCAATAACCATTATTTGTTCAATAAAATTCGATTCTTTCAACTTATTCTCTACTACTTGAGGAGCTACATATTTACCTCCAGAGAGTTTAAAGATTTCTTTTTTCCGGTCAGTAATAAATAAAAAGTGATTCTCAACTTTTCCAATATCGCCAGTATGAAACCAGCCTCCTTTTAGAGCTTCAGCGGTTTTTTCATCATCTTTATAATAGCCTTGCATTACATTATCGCCTTTAACAAGAATTTCTCCATCATCGGCAATTTTTACTTGAATACTAGATGGGATTTTGCCAACAGCACCAAAACAAACAGTATCAGGAGTAAAACCATTAGCCGACACAAGTGGCGATGTTTCTGTTAATCCATAACCCTCCTGGACAAATATTCCAGCACCCCAAAATGCTCTGGCCAATCGAGGTTGCAAAGCTGCACCACCTGATATTACACCACGAATAGAGCCGCCAAGAGCCTCTCGCCATTTGCTAAAAATAAGCTTATCTGCAATTTTTAGTTTGAAATCGTAAAAAGCTCCTCTGTTTTCTGGTTTAGGATCGTATTTATCACCTAGCCGTACTGCCCAGAAAAATAGAGCCTTTTTTATACCACTTAATTCGCGACCTTTACTAATGATTTTATCATAAATCTTCTCAAAGATCCGAGGGACAGTAATAAAAGTATGTGGCTTTGCCTTTTTCATATCTTCTATAACAGTCTCAATACTCTCGGCATAATACAATTCTAAACCTTTCAATTGCCATAAATAATTGCCAGTACGTTCCAAAATATGTGACATAGGAAGAAAGCTGAAAGCTCTATTCCCATAATCTAAATATTCAACAAAAACGGTGGCTAATAAAACATTGCTTACTACATTTTTATGTGTTAGCATAACCCCTTTGGAGAGACCTGTAGTTCCTGAAGTATAAATAAGGGTGAGCATATCAGTCTCTTGAACTTCTTTTTTTCTTTTCTCAAGCTCTTCTGTTGCAATATTTTCCTGGCCTAGCTTTTGAATATCTTTTATACTTTTTACCCCTTTAATTTCTTCTATGCTGTATATTTCTTTTAAACAATCTGTTTTTTGATATACTGGAAGAAGTTTCTCATATAATTCTTTATTCGATACGATTAGTATTTCCGAATCGGAATGGCTAAGTATATGAAGGTATTCTTTTTCGCTAATGGTGGGATATATAGCCACATGAATTACTCCAAGTTGCGACATGCCATGATCAATAATATTCCATTCGGGTCTGTTATTTACAACCGTAGCAATTTTATCACCTTTTTTAAAGCCAAGAGCCATCAATCCGTAACTAAAAGAATCAACTTGCTGTCGGAATTCTTGTGTACTATATGATAACCATTCGCCGTTTTTCATTATGGAAAAGGCTTTCTCTAAAGGTTGATGTTTTTCGTTATAACTTAGTATATCGAATGTTCTTGAAATATTGTTCATAAGGTAGTTTGTAGAATTTAGATTGTCAAATATACATTATTTTTATTATTTGTTTGTTTTTTATCATTGTTATCCGATAAAAATCAAAGATAGCTGTATAAGAAGCTATGATGCTTGATTTTCATATAAGAAGAAATAATGGTAAAATCAATACACACGTGTTCCTTGAAGAAGTTTATGATATTTTTTATTGACTGGCAAATATGTAGGATGTGCTTATGCGTAGCAAAGGCAGCTTTATGGGTAGTACAAAGGTAATTGTGGTAAAGATGGAATAGAATTCGTTTATCCCTATTGCTTGAGGATAAACGAATTCATATAGTAGATACTACTTAATCTTTATCACCATACATATATATTTCTCTCAAAATATGATCGTACTTTTTATAAATAACTTTTCTTTTTAGTTTTAAAGTGGCGCTAAGCTCACCAGTATGTGGTGCCCATTCGGCACAAACCAATCTAAAACGTTTTATATTTTCGGTAGCTGACATTTTTTTATTGATATTATTTACTTCTTTTTGAAAACGTGCTACAACTTCAGGTATTACTACTAATTCTTCATTATCTCTATAATGAATATTATGTTTTGCAGCCCAATGATGAAGGTGATTAAAATCGGGAGAAATAAGAGCACTGGCAAATTTTTCGTTTTCTCCAACTACCATTAGTTGGTCAATAAATACAGATGCTTTGCATTTGTTTTCAACAGCTTGTGGAGCTACATATTTGCCAGAAGATAGTTTGAATATTTCTTTCTTACGATCAGTAATTTTTAAGAATTTACCATCCTCCATCTCGCCAATATCACCTGTATGGAACCAACCGTCTTTGTCTATTACTTCAGCTGTTAAATCTGGTGCTTTATAATAGCCCATCATCACATTGGGGCCTTTGCAAAGAATTTCGCCATCTTCTGCTATTTTTACTTCAACATCTTCAATAACCGGACCTACTGTTCCAAATCTTATATTAGGATATTCGGCTTCGTTAACAGCAATAACCGGAGCTGTTTCTGTAAGACCATAACCTTCCATTACTTTCATTCCTGCAGCATGAAATACTCTGGCTAAACGGGGTTGTAAGGCAGAGCCTCCTGAAACAACGATTTTTACATTTCCTCCTAAAGCATCATTCCACTTACTAAAGATTAACTTGCGTGCAAGTTTTAACTGTTGCTCGTAAAACCAACCATTAGCACCATTAAATTCATATCTTAAACCCAGGTTAACTGCCCAAAAGAAGATTTGTTTCTTCATTCCGGTCAAATCTTTTCCTTTGGTCATAATTTTATCATATACCTTTTCTAAAAGACGTGGTACCGTGGTAAAGCCATCAGCTTTAATATCTTTAAGATTGGCAGCTATTGTGCCTAAGTTTTCAGCATAATAAATACGTATTCCTAAATACTGAAAATGATAATTGAGCATACGTTCATACACATGGCATAAAGGTAAAAAGCTTAGAACCTTATGACCAAATTTTAAAGGTTGTATTTTTGAGGTAGCAATAAAATTAGTGACTAAATTATTATGCGAAAGCATAACTCCTTTAGCATTGCCAGTAGTTCCTGAGGTGTATATTATAGTAACTAAATCTTCTATTTGAATAGATTTTTTAATTTCTTCTAAATCCGTTTTGTGTTTTTCTTTATTGGCTTCACCTAATTCTAGAATCTCTTTCCAGTTTTTAATACCTTCAACATCATTGATGATATATACATCCCTGATATTCTTTGCTTTATCAGCTAATGGTTTTAGTTTTTTGTAAAGCAATTTGTCGCTTACAATTAGTAATTTGGCTTCGCTATTTTCAAATATATAGGCATATTCTTCATCACTAATAGTTGGATATATGGGAACGTGAACAAGACCGCTCATTGCCAAACCCATATCAATAAAATTCCATTCAGGTCTGTTATTTGATACCGTAGCAATTTTATCACCTTTCTGAAATCCTAACTCCATCATTCCAAAAGCAAAGAGATGGGAATTATTAATATATTCTCCCGTAGAAAACTTTTCCCATTTTTTATTTTTTATTCCGGCTAAGGCATCTTCTATAACGTAATTCTTGGCATAGTGATCTAAAAGATCGAAAGTTCTTTTTATTTCCATATTTCAAATTATTAGTTTCTACAAATTTAGTATTTTAATTTAATTATCCGAATTTATTAAATAACTGATAGATAGTATTATATGGCTTTTGGAGATTATTAATTCGAATATATATTCAAAAATTCTAATAATAATGTTAAAATAATCTGAAAATATTCAAAAAAAAGTTGAAAAAGTATTTTCATGATCAAGGGTGTTTTGAGAAGAGATATTCTTTCAATTCTTCTTAGTAATGTTCATATGCACATTGTTTAAATCATGTATCTTTGCTAGACTTTATTTGAATAAATGAATCTAGGCATACACAGTTTTTATGTTGAATGTAATGACATATTTTAATGGCTAGATAAAAAATAGAAACAAATGAAAATAACGATAGTAGGAACTGGATATGTAGGTTTAGTTACCGGAGCTTGTTTTAGTGAAGTAGGAATTGATGTTACTTGTGTAGATATTGATGAGAAGAAAGTAGAGCAGCTGAAAAAAGGTATTATTCCTATTTATGAGCCACGCCTCGAAGAAATGGTAAAGCGTAATATGAGTAAAGGGCGTTTGCATTTTTCTACAAAGCTATCCGAAAGTTTGAAGGATGTTGAGGTTGTTTTTGGAGCAGTAGGAACACCTTCGGATGAAGATGGGAGTGCCGATTTAAAGTATGTTTTGGAAGTAGCTCGGGATGTAGGGCGATATATGAGCAATTATGTTCTTATGGTAACTAAGAGTACAGTGCCTGTTGGTACTGCTGAAAAAGTAAGATTTGCTTTGCAAGAAGAATTAGATAAACGAAAATTAGATTTGAATTTTGATGTGGCTTCTAATCCGGAGTTTTTAAAAGAGGGAGCTGCAGTACAAGATTTTTTAAGACCAGATAGAATTGTAGTGGGTTGTGATACCGATAAAGCAAAAAAATATATGGAGAGGCTTTATAAACCATTTACTATGAATGGTCATCCGGTTATATTTATGGATATTACATCTGCTGAAATGACTAAATATGCGGCCAATAGTATGTTGGCTACAAAAATTAGTTTTATGAACGATATTGCTAATTTATGTGAGATTGTGGGTGCCAATGTTAATGCAGTACGAAAAGGTATTGGCTCTGATTCCAGAATAGGGAATAAGTTTATATATCCCGGAACAGGTTATGGAGGCTCTTGTTTTCCTAAAGATGTGAAAGCTTTGATAAAAACTGCCGATGATTTGGCTTATAATATGCGAGTGCTTAAAGCTGTGGAAGAAGTAAATGAAAATCAAAAATCAGTATTGGTTTCTAAGCTGATGAAGCATTTTGATTATAACTTGCAGGGAAAAACAATAGCTTTATGGGGTTTAGCCTTTAAACCTCAAACCGATGATATGCGTGAGGCTCCAAGTCTTGTGATTATTAGAAAGCTATTAGAAGCTGGTGCTAAAGTAAAAGCCTATGATCCGGTAGCTATGGAAGAAGCAGAAAGAATTTTGGGCGATAAAATTGAATACGGAAAAGATCAATATGATGTATTGATAGATGCAGATGCTCTGGTTTTGGCAACAGAATGGTCAGAGTTTAAGTTTCCAAATTTTAAAATCATTAAAAAGCTTCTAAATCAGCCAGTTATTATTGATGGACGAAATGTTTATGATGTTCAAGAGATGAAAGAATTAGGAATATCGTATTATTGTATCGGTATTGACACTAAAAAATAATCAGATTTTATGCTGCGAAAAAAAATATTGGTAACTGGAGGTGCAGGTTTTGTTGGTTCTCATTTGATCGACAGATTGTTGCAAAATGGCCACGAAGTAATATGTGTAGATAACTATTTTACTGGGCAAAAACAGAATATTATTCATTTGATGGAGAATCCTTATTTTGAATATATTCGTCATGATATCACCATGCCTTTTTTTATAGAAGTAGATGAAATATATAATTTGGCTTGTCCAGCTTCTCCAATTCATTATCAATATAACCCCATTAAAACAGTCAAAACCTCAGTAATGGGAGCTATAAATATGTTGGGCTTAGCTAAACGAATCAATGCGAAAATATTGCAAGCTTCTACTAGCGAGGTATATGGAGATCCACAAGTGCATCCTCAGACAGAAGATTATTGGGGACATGTGAACCCAATTGGAAAACGCTCTTGTTACGATGAAGGAAAAAGAGTTGCCGAAACACTTTTTTTTAATTATTACTGGCAAAATGCAGTGCAAATAAAAGTGATTAGGATATTTAATACTTATGGACCAAGAATGCATCCTAATGATGGGAGAGTAGTTTCTAATTTCATTGTGCAAGCACTAAATGGAGAAGATATTACAATTTATGGTGATGGTACTCAAACACGAAGTTTCCAATATATTGATGATTTGGTAGAAGGGATGATACAGGCAATGAATTCTAGAGATGATTTTACAGGTCCTGTAAATATTGGTAATCCAAATGAATTTACCATTAAAGAGTTGGCCGAGAAAGTGATTGAACTAACTGCAACTTCATCAAAGATTGTATATAAGGAATTACCGTCAGATGATCCTTTACAACGTCAACCTGATATTTCTTTAGCTAAAAAAGAATTGGACTGGGAACCTAAAATTCAGCTACATGATGGTCTGGTCAAAACTATTGAGTATTTTAAAAGTTTATAGATTAATAATTATTTGAGGTGGAAATAACAAATAAGATACTGATTACAGGTAGTAATGGACAATTAGGAAGAAGTATAAAAAAATTGGAAGAGAAATATCCAAATACTTCTTTTGTTTATACCGATGTTGCTGAATTGGATATTACCAATGAGCAAAAGGTATGCTCTTTTGTTGAGCAGGGAAATTATAGCCATATTATAAACTGCGCAGCTTATACTGCTGTTGATAAAGCGGAAGAAGAATATGAATTGGCAAAACAGTTGAATGCTTTTGGCCCAACATATTTAGCTAAAGCTGCTAAAGAAAATAATACTATTTTTATTCATATTTCGACTGATTATATTTTTGATGGAGAAGCGCATCGCCCTTATATTGAGAGTGATATAACCAAGCCGCCTTCTGCTTATGGTAAATCGAAACTTTTGGGTGAGGAAATGGTGAAAAAGGAAAATGAACAGACTATTATCATTCGCACATCGTGGTTGTATTCTGAATTTGGTCATAATTTTTTAAAAACTATGCTAAAATTCGGCCATGAACGCAATGAGCTAAAAGTGGTTTTTGATCAAATTGGAACACCTACTTATGCCAATGATCTAGCCGAAGCTATTCTTACGATTATTCATTCAGATAAAAAACCAAGTGGAAATAAAATTTATCATTTCAGTAACGAAGGAGTGGCAAGTTGGTATGATTTTGCACAGGAGATCATGAAAGCCAGTCGATTGAATTGTAAAATCTCTCCCATTCTTTCCAAAGAATACCCGTTGCCAGCTCCACGACCTTTTTATAGTGTGTTAGATAAAACCAAGATAAAAACGGATTTTGATATAGTTATTCCCTATTGGAAAGAAGGAATGTTGCGATGTATTTCAAATATTGAAAGGTAAACACCTACAATATTTAAGGAATAGAAATCTCCTTGATAAATTTCTCCACTTCCTCAAGTAGCCATAATGGAGTGGAAGTTGCTCCCGAAATTCCAATATTTTCTTTATCAATAAACCATTGTTTTTGAAGTTCTTTTGCGCTTTCCACAAAATAGCTGGGTATTCCTGAGCTTTTGCAAATTCGAAAAAGTTCTTTGCCATTCGAGCTTTTACTTCCGCTTACAAAAATGACTAAATCTTTATTCTTTATAAATTCTTGCAATTGTTTGTCGCGTTGAGCTACAATTTTGCAACTGCTATTGTGAAAATAGAGATAAGAAGATAAGGAAAGGTTTTGATTGAGTATTTTCTCTTCAATAAGCTTTTTGATTAAAAGATAATTAGAGTGGTATTTTGTAGTTTGTGAAAATAAATATATGGGTTTGGATATTTCTAGTTTCTCAACCTCAGTTGGATTTTCAATAATAACAGCAGTATTTTGGCAATGCCCTTGCAAACTGATGATTTCTGCATGATTTTTAGCTCCAAAAATAACTATTTGAGCAGGAGTATTTTTGATATTTTCATAAGTTTGATTAATCTTGTTTTGTAGTGTTTTTACTATGGGACAAGTAGTATCGGTAACATCAATTTTATACTTTTTGGCTAAGTCATATGATGCAGGAGGTTCTCCATGAGCTCTAAAAAGGATATGTTTTTTATGTTGTTTATAAGCTTGGTGAATGCTTAGATTTCGCATTCCTAAATTTTCTAAACGTTTTAGCTCTTGATCGTTATGAATAAGATCGCCATTGCAAATTAAAATTTGATTTGCCATGAGAAATTCCTCGGCTTTTTCAATGGCTTTTACAACTCCAAAACAGGGGCCTGCACCAGGATCTATTATAACTTTCATATAGCAAAAATAAGAAAAAGTCATTCGGAAACCCAGAATGACTTTATTAGTTTCAATCGTTAGTTAAAACCCTGCCTTTGCCATCCCTATCGGGAGGAAATCCGGCAGGTAGGTATGCACTTTTAGTGTAATACCAACTAAATATCCAACTGATTGATATAAATGGTTTCTTTTT
>JAOZUW010000111.1:0-5045 GCA_029938465.1 Bacteroidales bacterium
ACGAAACCCATTGGGGAGACCGATTAGTTATGGCACAAAAATATGTGCACTATTTGCTTTATGCTGATAAACAACAGGAAAATAATCCTATTGCTTAGAGCCTGCTGACAAAACACTTATAACTACTTTACAAGCTCATAGGTCATGCATAACTAATTGCCAAGCTTTACAAATGATTGTATCACACTGCTTCTAGCACCTTTTATTTCCAACAAATACATCCCTTGAGGAAGTGATTCAATGTCAATAGATATTTTCTCTTCGCTTGAAATATTATTTTTCAATCTCTTCGTTAACACACGCTGACCATTTGTATTATATATTTCTATGGTATAGGTCTCATTTTCTTTATTAAAAGAGTTTACATTTAAATATAATACTTCTTGAGCAGGATTTGGTAATAATTTGACATCAAATGTAGCCAATCCATCATCAATTCCTTGTGCTTCGCTTATAGCAAAAGCAGTTAAGTTAATAGTGAAAAGCTCTGCCTGATCAGGAGGAGAAAGTCTGATAAAACACTCCTCTGAATCAATATTAGGCACAGTCCATAAATACTCTTCATCTATAGCTGAAATATTCCCTTCTACAGTACTCCAATTTTCACCGTTATCAGAGCTAAACTCAATTTTCACATTATTTCCTATTTCACTGTCCCATAAAATACTAAACTCACTCTCCCCTTCCAATTCCTCTCCTCCTGCTGGCGATAATAAATCTAATCTAATAATAAACGATTTAAACTCAGATTCATCAGCAACCTCAGGAAATGCCATTTCACTAACTTTTACTTTAAACCAACCTGTTGCAACATCTGGCGTCCACATATATGGCTGCTCATCAGCAGGAACATCCTCTTCAATAATAATCCACTCTCCATTTTCTTCTATTTGACATGAAACCATTAAATCACCCACAAATTCACTGGTCCATAAAAATTCCATGGGTGTGCCTACTCTATAAGTTTCAAATCCATATGGACTTGTCAGTTCTAAATGACATAAAGTAAAAGTTTCTTCTGGTATACTAAATATATCAGGGTTTGCTACATCACTAATTCTTATCAAACACTCATCTGAAGTAATTTCAGGGGCATCCCAATCAAAAGAGCGTGTATTTGCAGAAGTAGATTCCGCAACATCTTCCCACGATACTCCATTATCTGATGAGAATTCAATCCTCACATCAGCAATAAAGGCACTTGACCATGTGATCACATTATCGGCAGTATTATTCCAGTTTACACCAGCTTCTGGGGCTGTTAATTCAATTTCAGGATCACCAACCACCACTCTAATGCTATCAATTTCTACATCAACAATAGGTCTATCATTACTATTAGTTTCCACTTCGCTAATGGCATAAACAACCTCCATTCCATCTATGATTTTTCCAAAAACAGCATGAACATCATCAAGCCAAGGTGTAGCAGCTACTGTAATAAAATATTGTGAGCCATTGGTATTTGGGCCTGCATTTGCCATAGATAATATGCCAGGTTCATCATGACGTAAATCAGGATGAAACTCATCATCAAAAGTATAACCGGGACCACCACTTCCATTGCCATTAGGACAACCATCCTGAATCATAAAACCACTAATTACTCTATGAAATATCAAATCATCGTAGAATTCAGCATTTGACAAATCAATAAAATTTTGTGCCGTCATAGGAACCAAGTCCTCTCGCAATTGAGCCCTAAAATCGCCCATTGAAGTATACCATTGAACAACTGTTTGCGAATAAACTTGTGATCCTATACTTAATCCAATAATTAAAAAAAGGATGTAAAATAATTTAGAAAATAGTACTTGTTTCATTTTGGAGGTTTTTATGTCAATACTGATTTATAACTTCTTGTCAAAGATAATGAAATCAGAAAGAAAAAAAACATTCCAGCAGTTTAGTATATAAACTTTTTATATTTTCTATAGGCAAAAACGGCCACTAATAGAATAACTGTAAGCGCATAATACACAAAGTCAGGAATTGGCATAGGATCTCCGCTAGCATAGGAATGCAATCCAGATAAATAATAATTCACTCCAAGATAGGTCATCAATACACTAAAATAACCTATTATAGACATTAAGTTAAAAGCATAAACTCCTTTAAGTCCAGGGATAAATCGCATATGCACAATAAAAGCATATACTAAAATAGTAACCAAAGCCCAGCTTTCTTTTGGATCCCAACCCCAATATCGTCCCCAACTCTCATTAGCCCATATTCCTCCTAAAAAAGTACCAATAGTGAGTAAATATAAACCAATTATCAAAGTCATCTCGTTTATTCTACTTATCTCTCTTACTTTTTCCGTTATCCGTTTTTGATTTTCTTCATTCAACAAAATAAGAAAAATAAGATTTAAGAAACCCATAAAAGCACCCATTATTAAAAAACCATAGCTAGCTGTAATAATAGCCACATGAATAGTCAGCCAATACGATTTTAAAACAGGTACCAAATTTGTAATTTCAGGATTCATCCAGCTCAAGTGAGCCACATACATAATCAAAGCAGCCAATACCGAAGTAGCAGCTAAAGCAATGGGTGTCTTCTTATAAAAAATCAAACCTGCCAATATTGTAGCCCATCCTATAAAAATCATTGATTCATAACCATCACTCCACGGTGCATGACCAGCAATATACCATCTGGCCATGAGTCCTAATGTATGCGCAATAAATGAAAGAAGAATTAGAAATGCTAAAATCTTCACAGGCCATATCATTTCATATTTAGGGAACAAAACCTTCAAAAATAACAAAATCAACATTACAAAACCCACCAAACCATAAGAAGCAAATAGTCTATCGAAGATATTTATCTTATTATAAGTTATTTCTTTATTCATTTTAGATAAGTTGGCCATATGATCCATGGCATAATTATCTTGAAATTGCTTTATCCCTCTGAGCATCAGGTTAGCATTTGTATAATCTCCTGTTTCTACTCCCTCTTTTAAACTATTTAAATAATAGCTAAAAACTTCTGACACAAAAGCCGAATCAGCAGATGGGTAATACTCAAAAGGACCCTCTGGTGTTCTCCAGGTTTCGTCGCGCATATTAGGAACAGGAAATATTTTTAAAAAAGCTGAATTAATAGCCATATAAAAAACATTTACACGCTCATCTACAGTGATTAAATCTTTTTCGAATTTAGAACGCCCTGCTGGTTTCTTTCTATAAGCTTCATCTACAAGTTCATTTAGTTTATATCTATTTCCTTGAGGAGTAGATTCAAAAAAGTCTACAAAACTTGCTCTGGAATCATCAATACCTATAAGTTTTTTCAACTCATCATTACTTACTTTTATTAAGGGTTGCTGTGCCCAATACTTAGAATTTATCATCATTCCTAGTAGTATTCTATCACTTGTGATACCATTATAGCTCAGCTTTCGACTAAACTTTCGCACAACCTGGCTACTAACAGAATTATAGGGTTGAAATCTTCCGCTATGCCCTTGTACTAATAATAAATTTAATGAATCTATTTGTGGCTGAGGTATTTGCTCTACCAGACAAGAAAAACTAGTCTGCGATTGAGAAAACAAAGGGCCAGAAAATAAAAATCCAACGATAATAAATGCTACATGCGTTTTTTTCTTCATCAAATATCTAAATCTGCTTTTAGGTGTAAATAAGGCCAAAAGCATAGCTAACATCATTAATCCATAACCAAAATAGGTTACAATCATTCCCCAAAAATCATGATTCACTGACAATACAGTTCCTTTTTCATCTTGGTCATAGGAAGATTGGAAAAAACGATAACCTTTATAATCCAAAACATGATTCATAAAAATACGATAGTCCATTTCTAAATTTTCACTTTCATCAATCAAAGTAACCTCACTGGCATAGCTTGAATGACTATTTGTTGCAGGATATCTCTCTAATTGAAAATCGCGTAGCTTTATTGCAAATGGCAACTCCATAATTACGGAACCATAGTTTACGATATAAGGCTCCCCTTCTATCTCTATTTCCTTTGGCATAGAATAACCTGACATTCCTATAGCATAATCATCAACAATTAGTTTTCCATCACTATTCATTACTAAAAAATGAATGGCATTATCTTTAAAGTCATAGGTTTTAAAATGATATTTATCGCCCTTTATTTTAAAAGTTATATCTAACTCATTATCACTAATGGACGAAAACATTACTTCTTTTTTAAAGAGAATGTTTCCATCAATATCTGATATCTTAATATAAGTTTCTTCTGACAGAAAAAAATTAGAACTCTCTCCTTCTCTAATATTCATATTACCTTCGAATCCAATGTACCGGGTTATTCCAGCACCTAAAATAATAAATAGAAAAGCCATATGAAAAGCAAAAACTATCCATCTATTTGTTTTCCATGGTTTGAGTTTTATAAAATTAACCAAAATATTGGTAAACAAAAGGGTGATTATTGCCTCAAACCATAAGGCTTGATAAACCACGACTTTTGAGGCGGCTACACCAAAATCATTTTCAATAAATGTAGCCATTCCCATAGAAAAAGCAGCGAGTATAAGTAGAATACCTGCCATTTCCATTCCAAATATATATTGTATAAATTTTTTCATTTATTATCTTTTTTTACCAGGATGTAATGCAGACAGAAAAGCTTACAGAAACACTATTAAAATTTATTTCTGTGTCTTTTTCATACTAGTCTACATCCTTAATAATATAACATGTAAATTGTTTTAAGATGATGGCAAATATCTACAATTTAATCGACAAGAAAAACTAAGATCCATGTTTATAGCTAAAATTTAACAGCATATTTAAGAAAAAGATGATTCAGTCTAGGCAAATGAAAACATAACCAAATTCATTAACAAAATAATAATCCATCCGTAATTTACTGAGTTTTTAAAAAACTGTTACTTTTTTCACAGATAAGTTTTGTACAATGAAAAAAGAGTGTACATTTGCATTGTTTTTAAACAAACACTGTTATTTATTTAACACATTTACTACCTTTGTAAATTAGGTTTTTGTTATAGAATTTAGGTTTTTTGGTTAACCTCTCGG
>JAOZUW010000111.1:5145-9023 GCA_029938465.1 Bacteroidales bacterium
CAACTTAAACAATAAGATACTGTCTAATATATAATTACTAACAAACAAATCATTCAAGATGAAAAGATTTACTTTTATAGGATTTCTTGCAATTTCGTTGCTATTTTCTGTAGTGGCCTCTGCAACTAATTCTATCATTTCTGTATCTACAGAAAAAACCAATACACAGGTATTAAAGAGCTCACAAAACGAAATGAAATTACAGTTTCATTTTGGTGATATCGGCTTTTTTAATGTTAAAACACCTAAAGGTATTTTTACAGAACTACGTATGGAAGATGCCTATACTACTAACCGTTTAGGAGAACCTATTCTTCCTGCCCAAAAGAAGCTTATTGCTATTCCTTTTGGAGCTGAAATAGAAGTTCAAGTTAACACTTTTGATGTTTCTACTATCAGTCTTGTTGATAATGGAATCAATAATGCATTAATGCCTTTACAATATGATATCCCAAAAGATTTGGATCCCTCAGAAATTCCTTTTCAATATAAAGCTGAAGCTTATAGTGCTAAAAGCTATAATGAAAGTGAAATTGTAAAAGTAGAGATTTTAGGTATTATGAGAGGTGTTAGAATTGCTCGTGTTACTGTTGAGCCTATTCGCTACAACCCTTCAACAAATGAACTTGAGGTTTATAACAACATTGAAGTGAGCTTAACCTATAAAAATGCTGATTGGGCTTTAACCAATCAAACTTTCAAATCTACTTATTCTCCATTTTATGATGTGGCCTATCAAACCTTGTTAAATGTAGATAATGTATATGATGATCATCCAGATTTATTACAATTTCCTGTAGATATGCTTATTGTAGCAAATCCAATGTTTACAGAAGCTTTACAACCATTTATTGAGTGGAAAACTATGATGGGCTATCGATTAACTGTAGCTTATACTGATGAGATAGGATCATCTGCAAGTGAAATTCAAACATGGGTACACGACCAATACAATACGGGTTTAGCTAATGGCAATGCTCCAGATTTTGTTGTATTTGTTGGTGATGTTCAGCAAGTTCCTGCAAGTACTACTGGTAGTGCTACAAGTCGTAAAACTGACCTTTATTATTGTTCTGTTGATGGAGATATGTTCCCTGAAATGTATTATGGACGCTTATCTGCCACAAGTGCAAGTCAATTAACTGATATTCTTGATAAGATTCTTTATTACGAAAAATATGAATTTGCTACTCCTGAGTATTTGGATGATGTAACTCTAATCGCAGGTGCCGATGGAAGTAATAACCCATTATATGGCCAACCCACTATTAACTATGGTACCGAGAACTATTTTAATGCAGAGCATGGATATGATGACATTAATGTATACTTGACTAGCTATGGTGGTTGTTATGACGATGAAAGAATTAGGGTAAGCTTTATTAATTATACAGCACACTGTTCTGAAACTGTTTGGGGCGATCCTCACCTAGGAATTTCTGACGTTAATAATTTTGACAACCCTAATGAATATCCAATTGCCATTGGTAACTGCTGTATGTCTGGTGACTTTGGTTATGGCGAATGTATAGGTGAGACATGGCTTAGGGCTCCAAATAAAGCCGGTGTTGGTTATATTGGATCATCTCCTTCATCTTATTGGAAAGGCGATATGTACTGGTCAGTTGGAGCTTGGCCTATGCCAAGTAATGGTGGCTACACTCCAACAGCCGAAGAAACTACAATGGGTGCATACGATGGTGCCTGGGGAGATAGCTATTATTGCTTACACGCTCTAGCATTTGTTGGTAATCTGGCCGTTTCTGAAGTTGATGTTCAAGGATGGGCATCAGATTCCTCTCCATTATACTACTGGCAAGCTTATAACACCTTAGGTGATCCTTCCATGATGCCTTACAATACTCAAGGTAGTCCAAATGATGTTACTCATATGGATATTTTACCCATAGGTGTAACTGAATATGAAGTAGCTGCTGAACCTGGTTCATATGTTGCTATCTCGAAAGATGGTGTTCTTCATGGAGTAGGCCTTGTTGATGAAAGCGGTATTGTTATGGTACAGTTGGATCCGGCTATTACTGAAGCTGGTGATGTACATATTGTAGTTACAAAATCACAATACATACCTTATATTGAAACTGTAGATGCGGCACCTCTTGATGGTCCATTCTTAACTATTAGCGAGTATGCTTTTGCTGATGGCACTACAGCAGCTGATTATGGATCAACTGCTAGTTTAACAATTAGTCTAAAAAATATAGGTACCGAATCATCTAACGACGTTAGTATTACTCTTGTTGGTGAAGATGATTATTGTACACTTACTAGCGCTGCCACAATTGAAATAGGCACCATAGCTGCAGACGAAACCATTACTATTGAAGATGCTTTTACTTTTAGTTTTAGTGATGAAGCTCCAGATATGCATAGCATAAGCTTTGTAGCGAATATTGAAGGTACATCTAAAGATGTTTGGGAATCAAATATTAATTTAGAAATATATGCTCCTGCTCCAGACTTTGGAAATTATAGCATTGACGATTCTGACGGAAATAATAACGGTAGAATTGATGCCGGCGAGACAGTAGATATTACCATTGAAACTTGGAATAATGGTCATGCAGCTACATCAGAAGGTAGCGTAGGCGTTTCATCCTCTAGTTCGTACTTAACTGTGAATACACCAAGTGTTGATGTGGCCATTATTGCTGCTGAAACAATGGAAGAAGTAACATTTAGCATCACTGCTAATGATGCAGTTCCTGATGGTTCATTAGTTGATATCAACTTAGATTATATCGCAGGAAATTACACTGCTACAAAACTTATCCAAGAAGCCATTGGCTTGATTATTGAAGATTTCGAAACTGGAGATTTTACACAGTTTGATTGGCAATTTAACAATAATCCATGGGTAATTGTTGGTGCAACCGAAGCTTATGAAGGAGAATATGCTGCCCGTTCTGGTGATATATCTAGTAGTCAAAGTTCCATCATTGAATTAGCTTATGAAGTTGTTGCAGCAGGAGATATTTCTTTCTTCTATAAAGTATCATCAGAAATCGGATACGACAAACTTAAGTTCTATGTAAATGGTACTATGAAAGATGAGTGGTCTGGTGATGTGGCTTGGACCGAGGCAGTTTATCCATTAACAGAAGGAACTAATGACCTGAAATGGGAATATAGCAAAGATGGCTCAGTGGATAGTGGTGAAGACTGTGCTTGGATAGATAATATCATCTTACCAGCAGCAAGTACTAATGCTCTTATTGCGGGCTTCTCAGTAGATAACAACAATCCTTGCGATGGAGAAACTGTTAATTTCACTTCAACATCTTATGGAGATATCACTACCTATAGTTGGACTTTTGAGGGTGGTGATCCTGCTACATCAGATGAAGAGAATCCAAGTGTTACTTATCCTACACCTGGCAATTATGATGTTACATTAGAAATTAATGATGGCACCAACTCTGCCGTATTAAACAAAGAGAACTTTATTATCGTGCATAACTGTACTGGTGTTGAAATGGTTTCTGATGCAAGTATAGGCATCTATCCTAATCCTAATAATGGTATCTTCCATTTAGATATTCAAGGTATGGAAATTGCTAATATTAAAATCTATAATTCAATTGGTCGTGTTGTTTACACTGAAAATAATAGTCTTATTGACAACAGTATGAAAAGTATTGACCTTAGCCAGCAAGCTGAAGGAATATATATGATTGTTGTTGAAGATGATAATACTAGAATTATTGAAAAGATTATTGTAAAATAATTTTTTGATACATAAAATATAAAAAGGGTTTGATCAATGATCAAACCTTTTTTGTTTACAAACTAAACCACTATGGACTGGAAGTGCCATAGGTTTATTTTACAAATAAAATTCGTTTCTATTTTAATCCTAA
>JAOZUW010000112.1 GCA_029938465.1 Bacteroidales bacterium
TATCATGAAGAAAGTACATATATAGAGGACATATCTGACTTTAATATTGACAGTTGTATACTTGATATTCCCGGAGTAACTTTGAGGCTTTGGTATTCTAGAATATCAATTATCTTACATTTTTTAAATTTCCCCATATAATTACCTTGATACTAAGTCTTCTTTATCATATTTATTTTACATTTGTAAAAAAATCTGCTATTGGGAGCCATTAAAAAACTCATAGGACAAACAGCTATATACGGACTAAGTAGCATTGTAGGGCGATTGCTAAACTATTTATTGGTTCCTCTTTACACTTACACCTTGCCTACAAATGAATATGGTGTTGTTACGGAATTATATAGTTATGTAGCCTTAGTTCTTGCTTTATTGTTGTATGGTATGGAAACCACATTTTTTAGGTTTTCCGAAACAGAGAGAAACCAAAAGAAAGTACTGTCCACTTCTTCTATATCAGTATTAATAAGCACTTTGATTTTCTTGTTTTTAGCCTACACTTTTCGTTTTACAATTGCTGAAGCTATTGGATATGAACAGAATGTAAATTATATTGTTTGGTTTATTTTTATTATTGCATTCGATGCTTTATCAGCAATTCCTTTTGCCTATTTGCGGCAGCAAAATAAAGCGCTTAATTTTGCTTTTCTTAAGCTGTTGAATATTTTTATCAGTTTAGGTCTTAATCTGTTTTTCATTTTGTATTGTCCAAAAGTGATAGCAGCAGGAGAATCACATCAGCTTTATTCTTTTGTATCTTCTTTCTTTACAGGGACGCATTTAGTGCAATATGTCTTTATTTCTACTTTGGTGGCAAGTGCTATCACTCTTTTGTTCCTTTTGCCCATTTATAAATACATCAAAATGGGATTTGATAGAGATTTATGGAAAAAAATGTGGCCTTATGCCTTACCTATACTTATAGTGAATATCACTGGTCTTATTCCTATTACACTTGATAAAATATTATTACCAGTTTTAGTACAAGGTAACGAACAAGAAGGTATGCAGCAATTGGGTATTTATGGTGCCAATGCCAAGATTGCAGTAATTATGATGCTGTTTATTCAAACATTTCGATATGCAGCCGATCCATTCTTCTTTTCTGAAGCAAAAAACAAAAATGCTAAACAAACCTATGCAAGAGTGATGCATTGGTTTGTGATTTTGGGCTCTTTAATCTTCCTTTCATCTATGATGTTTATGGATATTATTAAATTTTTTGTTGGAGAAAAATACCGTGAAGGACTTTTTGTAGTTCCTGTATTGCTTATGGCAAATTTAATGTTAGGTATTTATTATAATCTTTCATTTTGGTATAAACTGACCAATAAAACCTCTTATGGTGCATGGTTTTCTGGAATTGGAGCTGTTATAGCTATTGTTTTAAATATTATTTTAGTTCCTGTTTGGGGAATGTGGGGCTCGGCTTGGTCGGTTTTTGTAGCTTATTTAGTTCCAGTGGTGCTGTCATATATATTTGGTCAAAAACACTATCCTATTCCTTATCAGTTATCTTCAATTATTTTGTACCCAGTCTTAGTAAGTTTGTTATATATGATGAGTAGCCAGCTGCAGTTTGATTTTTCTTTAAAGATGCTAGTTTTAATATTCTTCTTGATCTTCATCTTCCTATATGAGACAAAACTATATCCTTTAAAATTTAAGAAAGCATAGATTTCTTGGCTTTATAATAATTTGATGTTCAACTCAGCTTATTGACTATCTTTGCTTCACAAGACAATAAAAGAACAATGTTATGCGATATTTTTTATTTTTTTTAAGCTTTATAAGTTTTTCATTATGGAGCGTGGGGCAAAATCATGGACAATGCCAGCACAAAGTTAGTTTTGCAAAAAGCAGTTTGAGTGATAGCCTCGATGTTCAGAGCTATCATATTTTTATCGATTCAATAATTTGGGATTCTGATCATTTATATGCTCGAACCGAAATAATCTTAAAATCAAAAATAGATAATCTTACTGCTGTACCTTTAGAATTAATGGATCTAACCGTAAGTGAAGTAAAAATTAATGAGGTGCTTACTGATGACTATTCGCAAACAGATTTAAGGTTAAATATTAACTTGGACAATCCTTTACAAGCTGACGAGAGTATTAATTTAAGTATCAGTTATAATGGTGAGCCTTTTCATGAGAGTTGGGGTGGTTTTTATATTGATAATCTGTATGCATATAATTTGGGTGTAGGCTTTGATGCTGATCCACATAACTTGGGTAAAACTTGGTTTCCTTGTGTTGATGATTTTCATGATAGAGCCATTTATGATGTTACTGTAAGAGTTGAGAATCCTTTAAAAGGAGTTGCAGGTGGTCTTTTGCAAGAGGTAATAGATAACGGTGATGGTACCAAATCTTATCATTGGCATTTGGAAGAAAGTATACCTACTTACTTAGCCTCTGTGGCTATTGGAGAGTATGAATTATACGAAGATATATATGAAGGCATTGAAACGGATATTCCTATTCAAATTTATGTGCGACCGTATAAAATAGATATGGTGGAACCTACTTTCATTAACCTGAAAAGTATTATGGAATCTTTTGAAGAAAGCTGGGGTTCCTATCCTTTTGAAAGAATAGGTTATGTGGGCACATCAATTGGCGCTATGGAACATGCTACCAATGTGGCTTATCCTAGTTTTGCAATTAATGGATATCTAAGCTATGAAGACTTATATGCTCACGAACTTTCGCATATGTGGTTTGGCGATAAGGTTACTTGTGCCTCAGCAGCTGATATGTGGTTAAACGAAGGCTGGGCTACCTATTGTCAGTTATTTTATGAGAGAGCTATTTATGGCGAAGAAACCTATGCCGAAGATATGCGTCATCATTTGAGAGAAGTTTTACGAACTACTCATTTTACCGATGGTGGATATTTGGCATTATATGGAATTTCACACGATTATACCTATGGAAGTACTGTTTACGATAAAGGAGCTACTGTAGTGGAAAGTCTGCGTGGTTATTTAGGTGATGAGGTATTTTTTGAGGCCATAAAAGCCTATTTAAACAACTATGCTTATAATTATGCCTCCTCAGAGAATATGCGTGATTTTTTAAGTGATTATACGGGTATAGATATGACTGATTTTTTTGAAGCCTATGTTTTTACACCTGGTTTTTCACAGTTTTCAGTAGATTCTATTCAGCATATTTCTGGTGATGAATACAATATCCATATGCACCAACGACTCAAAGGAAAAGAGATCTATGCTAATAGTAATAGGATAGAAGTTACCTTGATGGATAATGAATGGAATACCCATACGGTAATGGTTCATTTTGATGGTGAAAGTGGATTTGAAACTTTTACATTACCTTTTGAACCGGTAGCTGCAATGGCTGATCTTTATCATCGCTTTAGTGATGCTACTACTGACGAAGCAAAAGTGATAAAAGAAACTGAGATATATGATTATACTGATAGTTATTTTAAGCTGGAAGTAGAGCAGATCACGGATTCCGCTTTTGTTAGAGCTAGTCACAACTGGGCAGCACCACAAGCTTTGGAACCTCCTATTGAAGGGCTCACATTAAGTGATTACAGACATTATAAAATAGATGGAATTTTTCCTGAGGATTTTCAAGCAACAGGTGTATTTAAATACTCTATGTCAGCCAAATTAGATCATACACTTATTAGTAATATTTATGATAGCTTGGTGATTTTGTATCGTCCCAATGCCTCAGAAAATTGGCAGGGCATTCCATTTGTACGTGATGGAACACCTTTTACTGGGGAGATGAGAGTATCTAATCTTCAAAAAGGGGAATACACTATGGCTTTATGGGATGAAGAGTATGTGATAATTCCTGAAGAAGTAAAACCTAATGAGGAAGACTTTTTGCATATTTATCCTAATCCATCAAACGGAAAAGTGTTTTTTGAGTTTATTTTAGAAAAAGAAGCGCAAATTATTATTTATGATAGTGCTGGAAATAAGATTGACTCAATTTCATTACAAGCAGAACAAACCACTGCTAAATGGGATGGACGAAGAAAACCTAAAGGCAGCTATATTGTACAATTGATTGATGAAAATGGACGAAAAATCTCTCAGCAAAAAATAATTCTTCAATAATGGATGCTAATAGCTATTATTTAGAAATGGACAGTCGCCTAGAAGTTTTGTCTGTGGAAGAAAATGCTATTGCTATGAAGAAATATATGAGAAATCATTTTGAATTTTATGGCATAAAATCCCCTGATAGGAAAAAAGCAATGGTCCTATTTAAAAAAGAATATGGACAATTGCCAAATACCAAGGTGGAAGAATTTGTTCATCTTTGTTGGGATAACCCTTATAGAGAAATACAATATTCTTGTATGGAACTTTTAGGTAAAGAAAAAGAACTAACAAAAGATCGTATAGGACTATATGAATGGATGGTGTTACGGAGGTCTTGGTGGGATTCTATTGATTTTATTGCTCCTTCTTTAATGGGGAGTTATTTCCAGATGTTTCCTGAAATGAAGGATCAAAAAACCCTGGAATATGTGAATTCTAATGAATTATGGCTCCAAAGAAGTGCATTAATATTCCAACTAAAATATAAAGAAAAAACAGACTTATCTTTACTTTTTAAATATGTAGAAATGTTGAGTACACATCCTGATTTTTTTATACGAAAAGCTATAGGATGGTCTTTACGGCAAGCAGGAAAAACATTTCCCAACGAAATCCGTGATTTTGTAAATAAAACAGAACTCTCTAATCTAAGTCGGAGAGAGGCATTAAAAAGATTGTAAAGAATTCTATATTTTTTCTATATTTTTAGCAAAGTAAGCTACTTTCTCTAAAGATGTAATCATATCATATTCTTCTAAGTATACATTCTCAGGAACATCAATGGGTCTTGGTGTATAACTCAAGATGCCTTTTACACCAGCTTCTACAAGGGCAGAGGCTGTTGCTTTAACAGCTACAACAGGAACAGAAATAATACCAATTGTGATATTTTTCTCCTTCACAATTTTATCAATATCTTCGATAGGGTAAATCTTAACACCGTCATATTCTTGACCAATTTTATCAGGGCTAGAGTCAAAAGCAGCGGATATACTTAATTTATCTCTTCTGTTATGAAAATACTGAATAATAGCTCTTCCAAGATTACCTGCACCAACAATAGCCACTCTTTGACCGTCTTCCTTATCTAGTATTTCACCAATTAAGGCAATAAGTTCTAGAATATTATAGCCTTTACGTAAGGTACCAGTATAGCCAATAAGCATGATGTCACGACGAACCTGAACTGGCGTAATATGATGAATGTTAGCAATTTCATGAGAGAAAATATGCGTTTTCCCTTTGCCGTCACATATCAATAGATTTCTTCTGTATTGACTTAATCGTTCAACTGTTTTATCTGGTAGTATATTCATTGTATTGATCTTAACTTTAGTTAGTCTATTTCTGTTAGTAGAAAAACAAAAATACTCATTTTTGTTATCATACACCTGTTTTTTCTTTAAAAATTAATAAACTGTTATAATTTAGAATCTTAAAAAATAGATATTTAGGATAACCCAAATGAAAATAAGTCAAGAATTATAGTAAATTTGTTATTTCAATAACAAGTATTATGAAAGTACATGAAATTAGCATATGTATGGGTAGTTCCTGTTTTGCTAGAGGTAATAAAGCCACATTGCAAAAAATAAAATCCTATATAGAGAAACATAAACTTAACGATAAAGTGTTGTTTAAAGGTCATAGGTGTTTTGATAAATGTGGGAAAGGCCCTAATTTGATGATAAATGATAAAATGTTTCATCAAGTTAATACAGAGAATGTAGAAACCATTCTCGATCAATTTTTTAGTATCTTTAGAATTTATTAAGCTATACTCTAATGAATATTCAGAATTTAATGCATATTAATACCGAGAAATGTGTACTATGTTATGCATGTGTTAGAAACTGTCCGGTTAAGGCTATTGAGGTTTCCTCTTCGGCAAGTATTCCAATACAAATTCTTGATAAGCGCTGTGTAGGTTGTGGTGCTTGTTACGAAGTATGCCCCTATGATGCAGTGGTATATCTATCGCATAAAGAAAAAGCAAAAACACTCTTGCAAGGCAAAAAGAAAGTGATTGCACTTATTGCCCCAAGTGTAGCCAGCGAGTTTTTTGATATTACAGATCACCGAAAATTTGCTCAAATGATTAAGCAATTGGGTTTTAGTAAGATATATGAAGTTGCTTTTGGAGCTGATTTGGTTGCCGATGAGTATAAAAAACTATTTAATAAATCTAAAGGGAAATTCTATTTAACTAGCAATTGTCCGGTTGTAGTATCTAATGTGGAAAAGTTTCAGCCTGAATTACTTAATAATTTAGCACCCATTGTTTCGCCTTGGATTGCTACTGCAAAATTGGTAAAAGAGGAGTATGGTGAAAACGCTCATTTGGTTTATATTGGGCCTTGTATAGCGGCCAAAGAAGAAGCCAAAAGATATGAGAAAATTGTAAAAACAGATGCAGTATTAACTTACGAAGAGCTTCATGAACTATTTGATGAGTTTGGTTTAGTAGAAAAAAACCTCAGTTTTTCGGAATTTGATGGTCCAAAAGCAAATAAGGGACTTTTATATCCCATTAGTAATGGTTTACTACAAATGATGGATGAATCGGAAGACTTATTACACTCTAGAGTAATTACCTGCGAGGGTCATAGCGATTTTGTCAATTCTTTGAAAAATTATAATACAGATGTGAATGAATTACAAAGTCATTTGAATATTTTCTATTGTAATGGCTGTAATAATGGTCCGGCAACCCATAAAAGAACCAGCAAATTTATAAAACAAAAGCAGGTAGTAAGTTTTGCGAAAAAACAAATAAAAAACCTTGATAAAAAACAATGGGAAAAAGATAAGGCTAAGTATAATTCAATAGACTTAAGTACTTCTTTTAAACAAGATGATCAACGATTACCTCAGCCTTCACCTCAAGAGATAGAACAGATTTTAAGCGAAATAGGAAAAGATAAAGACCATTATGTGACCGGTTGTGGTGCTTGTGGTTATGCCAATTGCACTGAGTTTGCAATAGCTGTGAATAAAGGCCTAGCTGAAACAAGTATGTGTTTTACTCATCATCATCGTAAACATCAGGAGCTTTTATTACATCTCACAAAGGCTGAAGAAAAGATAGAAGAAACCAAGGATGATTTACTCCGTAGTGAGCAGCAAGCTCAAGAAGATAAATTGGCCATGGAAGAGGCTTTTCAAATTAGCAATGTGATGCTACAAGAGCTTCCTTCTGCAGTAATTATTGTGGATCAAAAACTTAAAATCTTACAATCGAACAAAGGACTCATCAATATTTTAGGCGCCGAAGCACAAGATATTGCAAAAGTTATTCCCGGTTTAGTGGGTGCCGATTTAAAGAACTTTTTATCTTACCCTATTCAAAAACTATTCAACTTTGTTTTCAATTCAAACGAAAATATTATTAACCGTGATATTCATTTAGGTGATGAAATCTACACTGCCTCCTTCTTTATTATTAAGGAAAAAGAAATTGTAGGTGCAGTATTTCGAAATATGCAACAACCTGAGATACAAAAAGAGCAAGTGATTGAACGGATTACTGAAGTTATTGATAAGAATCTGGAAATGGTTCAGAAAATTGGTTTCCTTTTAGGTGAAGGAGCTGCTGAAACTGAACAAATGTTAAATTCTATTCTTCAAACCTACAAGCAAGCAGCTAAAGAAAGTGGTTTTCAAATAGATTCTATTCAAGACCTCAAAAAATAAATATGGATAAATCAAATATACATATTGATGTTAATTGCCAGCAAATAAATCACGAGGGGGAACGAATATGTGGTGATGTGTTTTTAAGTAAAAAGATAGAGCAAGAGAACAGAATTATTTGCGTTTTATCTGATGGAATGGGGCATGGTGTAAAAGCAAATATGCTGGCCACTTTAACAGCAACAATGGCTATAAATTTCACCAAAGAACATAAGAAACCAGAAAAAATTGCCGAAATTATTATGAAAACACTACCTGTTTGTAGTGTTCGGCAGATTAGTTATTCTACTTTTACTATTGTGGATATAGAAATTGGTGGGGAAGTTTCAATTTTAGAATATGATAACCCTCAATGCCTTATCATAAGAGATAAAAAGGTTTTTAATCCAGGTTGGCAGTGTTTATTACTCGATGAAGGGAGAAACAGAAAAGAACTTTTATATTGTTCCTTCACTCCTCAAAAAGAAGATCGTATTATTTTTTGGTCAGATGGAATTGCTCAGGCCGGCTTAGGTAGTAATCAGTTTCCTTTTGGCTGGGGTGTGGAGCCTGCCGGTGATTTTGTGCTTGATAAAATTAGAAAGAATCCTATTATTTCGGCTCGAAAGTTATCTGTACTTACTGTAAATAAAGCCTTTCAGAATGATAATTATCATGCTAAAGACGATACCAGTTGTGCATCTATTTATTTTAGAGAACCGCGAAAATTATTACTTTGTACCGGACCTCCTATTAAAAAAACCATTGATAAAGAATTGGCCGAAAGAGTGAAAAATTTCCCCGGAAAAATAGTTGTTGCCGGAGGTACTACTGCTGATATTATTGCTAGAGAACTGGACATAAAAATTGAGGATACTTTGGTTTTTGATGATCCTGACCTTCCTCCAGAATCGCAAATGAAAGGTATTGATTTGGTAACCGAAGGTATTTTAACCCTTAGCAAAGTAGCCAATATTCTGAAAAATTATACTTCTGATCAGGATTTAGGGGATGGTCCGGCTGATAAAATGGTGAAATTATTTATTCGTAGCGACGAAATACATATTCTAATTGGTACCAAAATCAATATTGCCCATCAAGATCCCACATTACCTGTGGAATTGGAAATCAGAAGAACTGTAGCTAAACGCATTGCTCGATTATTAGATCAAAAGTTT
>JAOZUW010000113.1 GCA_029938465.1 Bacteroidales bacterium
TGCTCAAAATATTATCGACGAATTGACTATTGTAAAATAGTTTTCAATCTGAAAAGAAAAAAGGCTGCTTTCAAACGAAAGCAGCCTTTTTTATTCTTTGGATTTGTACGGTAGTTTGAACAATAGCTCATCTATAAAAAGTCGTAAAACCACTATAAATCTAGCAATTTTACGACTCTATATTGAATTTAAAATTTTCGTAAAAACAATTATTCAAAAGAAACAATAGCTTCTTTAATAATAGCTATGGCTTCCATCAACTGCTCTTCGGTAATAACCAAAGGAGGAGCAAAACGAATAATATCACCATGAGTTGGCTTAGCTAAAACACCAAGCTCTTTCATTTTTACACATACATCCCAAGCTTCTTTACCATCTTTTGGTTTAATAATCACGGCATTGAGTAAACCTTTACCTCTTACTAGAGTTATCATTGGAGAGTCAATTGCATTCATTTCTCTACGGAAAATTTCTCCTAGATACTCTGCTCTTTCGGCTAATTTTTCTTCTTTCACCACTTCTAAAGCAGCCATTGCTACTTTTCCGGCTAAAGGAAAACCACCAAATGTAGACCCATGTTCTCCGGGCTTAATCACCAACATCACATCATCATCAGCTAAAACAGCAGAAACTGGGATTACACCACCCGAAAGGGCTTTTCCCAGAATCAAAACATCCGGACGCACACCTTCGTGATCAACGGCTAATAATTTACCAGTACGAGCAATTCCTGTTTGAACCTCATCGGCAATATAAAGCACATTATGAGCTTTGCATAAATCATACGATTTTTTCAAATATCCTTCATCTGGCACAAAAACACCAGCTTCGCCCTGAATAGGCTCTACTAAGAATGCAGCTACATTAGGATCTTTTAATTCATTTTCAAGTGCTTTTAAATCGTTATAAGGAACAGTTACAAAACCTGGAGTATAAGGGCCAAAGCCTTTATAAGCATCAGGATCAGTAGACATAGAGATAATAGTAATAGTACGACCGTGGAAGTTATTGGCACAAACTATTATTTTTGCTTCGTTTTCTGGAATACCTTTCTTTTCGTATCCCCACTTACGAGCAAGTTTCAAAGCAGTTTCGTCAGCTTCGGCACCTGTATTCATTGGCAATACTTTATCGTAGCCAAAATACTCAGTGATGTATTTTTCGTACTCACCTAAAACATCGTTGTAAAATGCGCGAGATGTTAAAGTTAATTTTTGAGCTTGCTCTGTTAATGCACCCACAATTTTAGGGTGGCAATGTCCTTGGTTAACAGCAGAATATGCGCTTAAAAAATCGAAATACTCTTTGCCTTCAGCATCCCAAACTATGGCTCCTAAGCCTTTGGATAATACAACCGGCAGTGGATGATAATTGTGTGCACCATATTTATCTTCCAGCTCCATAGCTTTCTTTGAAGAAATGAAATCAGTCATACCTAATATTTTTTTATGATTAATAATTTATTTTGTAACAGCTAATTAGCTGTTATTTTTTTTTGTTGCGGATGCAAATGTACATTAATTTTAATATTTATAATCCCAATATCTATCGAGACACACAGATAAATAAAAATATTAATAAAAAGTCTACCTATCTTCAATAAATAAAGTAGGTAGACGCTTTATGATTATGGTGTTTGGCCTAGATTAATCCATAATACAACGGACAGAGTAACCACATCGCTTATCGTAATAGTATCTATATACTTGCTCATAATTATTGCGTAAATTACGATACCAAGGTCTCGACATATAGCTTTCACTTGATGTCCACCACATGCCAAAATCACTTAAATGTCCTGTGCTACCATTACCATTATGATAACCTCCTGGTAATGCTGTAAAACCACTGCTATTTGAGCTATTTCCATTATACCAAAGATTATTGGATTTTAGCTTTTCACCTTCATCAGTGCCTCGCCATATAGTAGTATCAGCTTCGCTTTGGCTCATACCCAGATACATTTCTAATTGTTTCCATTCATCATCAGTTGATACATGCCAACCATCTGGGCAAATGCCTTGAACACCTTCCTCAGTAACATACTGCATCATCTCATTCCATTGGTATAAACCACCATAAATATTACAGTTTTCAGGGTCATCATCGTAACAGTATTTTTCAATGCTTGCATTGTCGGTCATCTCTTCAGTGGCGTTAATCATTATTCCTACTTTTAAATTTTCTTTCATCCAACATTGTGAACCAATAAGTACGGTACGATAAATATTGCCATCAACGTCTTCTACTGTTGGAATTCCAGGACATATAATACCATTAAGGATGGCAAATTGATAGTTTTCATTTGCCTGTGGCGTGTCAATTAGAACATCACTTCCTGTAATGTCATTTAATAAAGTGGCATATCCAATATATTGCAATTTATCTCCCAGATGAAATACAAAATCATTCTTAGTGTTTTTAAACTTAAAGCCCTTTTTATGGTTTGTATTTTCAATATAAATTATTTTGCATTTTCCTTTATTAATGGGAGTGGAGTTTGCACTTAGCATTTTAATGGTTTGACTAGACTTTCCCCCTCTTATTGTAAGAAAATAATATTTTTCGCTTCCAGAATAAAAAGTAAAAGAATGTGCACCAGGATTTAATATATTTTGCTGCTGCATTAATTCTCTACCTAAAAGATCCCTTACAGTAATTGTAATTGCTTCTTTTTCTGGCACAAAGAAATTAATCCTTGTTTTATCTATAAACGGATTGGGATAATTTTGAGAAACGAAGAAGTTGTTTTTTGTATTGAGTTCATCATTAATACCAGAAATATATAACACCAATACATCATCAGGTGCATAAAGTGTTGTATCTCCACCTTGAGTAAGATTTTCAATTAAAATACTATCTAAAGGAACATTTTGTTCGTTGTTCTCTGCTGTAAAGGTCAGTTCTATTGTATTCTGACCAAAAGCACTTAACAAGAATCCAAGTGCTAAAACTAATAGTGAAATTTTTGTTTTCATGTGTCTTTTTTTTAATAGTGAAATTTTCAATAATATAATTTTGGTTTATGTTTTTAGGAGATAACGAAACTAAAAACACTCATTCTGCAGCTTATCTTTTTATTGATTTTTTCCGATCAAAAATTTAGGATATATCGAAATAATACCTACTCTGTTTCAAACCCTATATACACAATATTTATCATATAAACAAGTGTTTTCCAATCTATTGTGCAAGCGCGCTTATCTATTGAACGAGCGTATATGTTCAATGAAGGAATAAAAATATTAAGTAATATATGCCTTGGAGATGACTTTAAATACAGGGTTTATTTGCGAGGTTGTTTCCCAATAAGACAAGGGTAGATTTTAGTAAAATCTTTTACTTTAAAGAAGCTAAAATCCTTTTTAGGCGATTGGTCAATAATGCAAAACCAGAAAGTTTGAACTGTTTGGGTAGCACTGTAAAATCGGTTCCTCTTTGCAGATATTCCTGAGTAAAGCTGCGAGAGCTAATACCCCATTTTGACAAAAAGGTGTGAGAACCTACATTTCTTTTAATTCTTCGTGTAGACTTGCTTCCAAAATGATAAACTCTACTTGTGCCTACTCCTTTAAAATAGCGAATGCCAATATCCCAAAGTTTTTTACTTAAATCGGGATCAGAGTACATTCCAGGATGAAATTCTACACTCATTCCACCCACTAAATCCCATAAATCTCTATGCATCACATTGGGAGGCCAAGTGCTTCCGGTCCAATCTTTTTTGGTAAAACCAGCAAACTCTTTTAATAGTTTTTCTTCTTGAAAACTTTTCAAATCATCACCATAATGTTGAACAATAACGGCAGGATTGCCTGTTTCAAAAGGCTCTATCATTGTGGCAGACAACATAAACTCATGATGTCCGATTTTTTGAATTTCTTGCCAAAGTTCTTGATCCCAATTGGGCAACATATACATATCGTCGTTGGCATAAAGCACATAATCCGCTGTTATTAAAGAACGAGCAGCATTTAAACCATAACAAATACCAATATTTTCTGTGGCATATACATAATCTAAATCTTTTTGTGCTTGTACCCACTCCAAACTACCATCATTGGCTTCATTTAATATGATAATGATTTGATGAGTTAATGCACTATTCTTACGAATACTCTCCACGCAAAGTTTTAAATAATCTATATTATTCCATGAAGGAATAAGCATTGAAAAATGAATATCGCTTCTGTTTTCCTTTTTAAACTTTGTAATATTTTGGAGCATACTCTTTGATATAAATTTTAATATTGTAACACAGGCTTCCCAGCCTGTGAGATGATAATTTCTATTAATTCTTCAAAAAACCTTAGACCAAATTATTCAGTTTTGATGCCCTCTAAAAGCACAGAATGGGAAGCCTGTGTTACAAGAACTCTTTGTATTCCGGCTTCAATTACTTCTTCTTAACCGTTTTCTTTTTTGTAGTCGTTTTTTTCTTAGCCTTAGTTTTTGTTTTACCGGCACCTTGTTTTTCAATAAGTTCCAGGCAATCATCTAAGCTTAAATCTTTGGCTTCGGTAGTTTTTGGAATTTTAAAGTTTTTCTTTTTATACTTAATATAAGGACCCCAACGACCGTTTAACACCTGGATCTCAGGATCTTCATCAAAGCCTTTAATAAATCTTTCGGCATCTTTTTTCTTCTTTTCTTCCAAAAGCTCAACCGCTCTATCAAAATTTACTGTTGCAGGATCTTCTCCTTTTGGAATAGATGCAAAAACTTTATTATGGCTCACATAAGGACCAAATCGGCCAATAGCTACATTTACCACCAAACCATTTATTTCTCCTACTTTAATGGGAAATCTAAACAATTCTAAAGCTTCTTCAAAAGTAATATCTGTGATGCTTTGACCTTTTTTCAAACTTGCAAAGCGAGGCTTCTCCTCATCATCAGCTTCACCAATCTGAACCATAGGACCAAATCGACCGATACGAGCGTACATATTTTTCCCACTCTTAGGATCTTCACCCAATAGGCGTTCTCCTTTTTCGCGCTCTGCATTCTCTAATGTATTTTCTACCTGATTTTTGAATGGTTGATAAAAATCGCTAATCATTTTATTCCATTCATTTTTACCATCAGCAATAGCATCAAATTCTTTTTCTACTTTGGCAGTAAAATGATAATCTACAATTTCGTCAAAATGCTGAGTGAGGAACTTATTCACTAAAATTCCAATATCAGTTGGCAATAATTTGTTCTTTATGGCGGCGTATATCTCCGACTTTAAAGTTTCTTCAATCTGCCCATTACTGAGGCGTAATTCAGTATAGTTACGCGTTTTTCCATCACGATCTTCTTTCACAACATAGCCTCTTTTTTGAATAGTGCTAATAGTAGGGGCATAAGTAGATGGACGACCAATTCCCAGCTCTTCCATTTTCTTAACCAAACTGGCTTCAGAATATCGAGGTGGATGCTTAGTAAATTTTTCACTGGCCAACATGCAATCCAAGGCTAAATCTTGTCCTATTTTTAATGGTGGCAATAATCCTTTGTTTTCCTGATCGTTTTCATCGTCTTTGGACTCCATATACACCTTTAAAAAACCATCAAAAATAATCACTTCGCCTTGAGCTCTCATTTTTTCACTTGATTTTGAGATATCAATGTTGATGATAGTTTTTTCTAATTGTGCTTCTGCCATTTGAGAAGCTATGGTTCTTTTCCAAATCAAATCGTATAGTCGTTTTTGGCTATTATCACCATTTATAGTTTGATTTTCAAGGTAAGATGGACGAATAGCTTCGTGAGCCTCTTGTGCTCCTTTAGATTTGGTACTAAATTTTCGTGTTTTACT
This sequence comes from Bacteroidales bacterium, assembly GCA_029938465.1. Taxonomy (GTDB): domain Bacteria; phylum Bacteroidota; class Bacteroidia; order Bacteroidales; family UBA12170; genus UBA12170. Next base: position 5,807 of record JAOZUW010000113.1, read on the forward strand.
ATATTCTTCACCATAGTTTTTAGTAATCATCTCTTTGGCTTTACCCATGGCCAGATTACTTAAGTTTACCGAGTCAGTTCTCATATAAGTAATATAACCTGCCTCATATAACTGTTGAGCCACCACCATGGTTTTACTCACACCATAACCCATTTTTCTACTGGCTTCTTGTTGTAGGGTAGAGGTAGTAAAAGGAGGAGCAGGAGATCTTTTTCCCGGTTTCTTTTCTATATTGGCTACTTTGTAGGTAGAGGCAATGCAACTATTTAAAAATCCTTGTGCCTCTTCTTTGGTTTTGAATTTTTTTGGCAATTCAGCTTCTAAAATAGCCTTCTTTTTATCATCGATAAAAAATTTGGCAATCACTCTATAGGATGAAGTACTTTCGAAACCGGTAATACTGTTTTCTTTCTCTACTATCAAACGTACCGCCACTGATTGCACACGTCCGGCTGATAATGAAGGTTTTACCTTTCGCCATAAAACAGGAGATATTTCGTAGCCCACCAAACGGTCGAGTACTCTCCGAGCCTGTTGTGCGTTTACTAAATTCACGTCAATATCGCGAGGATTCTCTATGGCATTAACAATAGCTGTTTTGGTAATTTCATGAAAAACAATTCTTCTGGTTTTTTCTTTATCAAGCTTAAGTGCATTAAACAAATGCCATGCAATAGCTTCTCCTTCACGGTCCTCATCCGATGCTAGCCACACCATATCAGCAGCTTTAGCTTCTTTTTTTAGATCAGCTACCAGCTTTTTCTTATCTGCAGAGATTTCGTAATTTGGTTTAAAACCATGTTCAATATCTACACCAAAATCTTTTTTAGCCAGATCCATTACGTGACCAAAACTTGATTTTACTTTAAAGTCTTTTCCTAAAAATTTTTCAATCGTCTTTGCCTTAGCTGGGGACTCCACAATTACTAAATTCTTTGCCATATATATCCTTAATTTCTTGTCGTTGTATTTCAAAATGCTAAAAACTTGCTGTATATACGCCGTATTTAGCCCTTTATTTCTCAAAATTTCGCGCAAAGTAACACATAATTATTCTATAATTCCAAATTGTTATTGAATTTTGATAATAATACATACAGTACAAGTAAGGTGTATACTCTCTCTATAGGCTGATATACAATCTGTTATATTTCGATAAAATATTATCATTAATTTTTATTGATATAAATATGGCAATACTAACAAAATTACATTTTTTAAAGTTTCATTTTCAAAATAAACAAGTTCAAAGACCAAAACATGTAATTAAACAAATATATGTATTTTTGCCGCCCAATAATATGAACCTCTTATGGTGAGGTTATTATTTATATACAAAGTTCATCATATTAATAATGAGTAATACAAAGAAATTATATATAGAAACCTATGGTTGTCAGATGAATGTATCGGATAGCGAAATTGTGGGTTCCATAATGAAAGACATAGGCTACGAACAGGGTAACAAAGCCGAAAATGCTGATGTTATTTTTATTAATACTTGTTCTATACGTGATAATGCCGAGCAAAGGGTAAAAAAACGCCTCCGTGAAATCAGAATTCTTAAAAAGAAAAACCCCAATCTTACTGTGGGTATTTTAGGCTGTATGGCCGAGCGTCTGAAAGAAAAATTGATGGAAGAGCAAGAATTTGTTGATCTTATTGTTGGACCGGATGCTTATCGTGATTTGCCAAAACTAATAAAAACGGTAGAAACAGGTCGTAAAGCCATCAATGTTTTATTAAGTGAAGAAGAAACCTATGCTGAAATAGAACCTGTTAGATATGGCGATAATGGCATTTCTGCCTATATCAGCATTATGCGTGGCTGCGAGAATTGGTGTACCTATTGCGTGGTTCCTTTTACCCGAGGTAAAGAGCGTAGTCGAAGTCCAATAACCATTGTTCAAGAGGCTCAGGATTTATTTAATAAAGGTTATAAAGAAGTAACCCTATTGGGGCAAAATGTAAACTCTTACCATTGGGAAGAAAAAGAAATAAATTTTCCTAAGCTATTAAAAATGGTGGCAGAGGTGTCGCCAAAACTCCGTGTTCGCTTTGCTACTTCTCACCCTAAAGATATTTCTGATGAGTTGATTCAGGCTATTGCTTCAACATGGAATATATGTGATTATATTCATTTACCTGTTCAGTCGGGAAGCACAAAAATGCTTAAAAAGATGAATAGAAAATACAGTCGCGAATGGTATATGGAACGTATGATAGCCATTAAAAAACAAATTCCTGATTGTGGTATCTCCACAGATATTATTGCTGGTTTTTGTACCGAAACCGAAGAAGACCATCAGGATACATTGAGTTTGATGAAATGGGTAGAATATGATTATGCTTTTATGTTTAAGTACTCTGAACGCCCAGATACTATTGCTGCCAAAAAATTTGATGATGATATACCAGAAGAAGTAAAAAGCCGAAGATTACAAGAAATTATTAAACTGCAAGGGGAGCTTTCGCTAAAAAGAAATCAAAATGATATTGGAAAAACCTTTGAAGTATTGATTGAAAAAGTTTCTAAAAAGTCTAATCTGGAATTGGCAGGTCGTAACAGTCAGAATAAAATGATTGTGTTCCCTAGAAAAGACTATGAGCCCGGTGATTATGTAATGGTAAAAGTGAATACTTGCACTGCTGCTACACTTATTGGGGAAGTAGTGGAGTGAGCTTTTGAGAGGTGAGCCAAGAGGAATATGGATAAGACAGATTATAAGGATTTTCACTAATTTTTGTAAAAAAAATGAGGCGCAAGCCTTTACAAACAAATAGTATTCTAATAAATGTTATTTTAGAATTAACATTTTCTTTGTATCAATATATTGATTATCAATAAACAAAGAATAATAGTAAACACCACTAGGCATTCCTTCCACATTTACATCAATATAACGAAGTCCAGCCCCTTTCTCAAACGGAAATAATTGCACAGTTTTTCCTTTTAAATCATAAATAATTATTTCTATTTGAGCTGCTTTGGGGGTATTGATTTCAAAAGTAGCTTTTTGCTTAACGGGATTGGGATACACACTAAATGAATGTTGAAGTTTTTGCTGATTATTTATAATAGAAACCGGATTAGGTAAA
>JAOZUW010000114.1 GCA_029938465.1 Bacteroidales bacterium
GCTCAGTGCAGCTTAAATGTGTTCGTATTTTATTGTCAATTAGAAATCTAGTTATATGATAGGTTATGAGAGAAGTTTTAATAAGCACTCACCATAGCCACTTTTCACCAAAGGTTCGGCAATTTTTCTGAGTTGCTGAGCATCAATAAAGCCCATTCTATAGGCTACTTCTTCAATACTACCAATCATTAATCCTTGCCTATTCTCTATAGCTTCTACAAATTGTGAGGCTTCGTTTAAGGAAGCAAAAGTACCAGTATCTAACCAGGCTGTACCTCTACCTAAAATACCTACTTTTAATTTCCCTTCTTCGAGGTAATGCCTGTTCACATCGGTAATTTCGTATTCTCCACGTGCGCTGGGCTTAATATTTTTTGCTACTTCCACCACCGTATTATCATAAAAATACAAACCTGGTACTGCAAAATTACTCTTTGGATTTTGAGGCTTTTCTTCAATAGATATGGCTTTTTGGTTTTTATCAAACTCTACAACTCCATACCTCTCAGGATCGTTTACATGATAAGCATAAACTACACCTCCCTCAGGATCATTATTCTCCTGTAGCAATGTACTTAAACCATCTCCATAAAAAATATTGTCCCCCAAAACAAGCGCCACTTTATCATCGCCAATAAACTCTTCACCAAGAACAAAAGCCTGTGCTAAACCATTGGGAATTTCCTGCACTTTATAGGAAAACTTTACACCCAAATGTTCTCCACTACCAAAAAGCCTTTCAAAGTTGGGCAAATCTTCTGGTGTAGAAATAATGAGTATTTCTTTTATTCCAGCCATCATTAAAACTGACATGGGATAATAAATCATGGGTTTATTGTAAATGGGCATTAACTGCTTGCTCACTGCCAATGTTAATGGATGAAGTCTTGTTCCACTTCCTCCTGCTAGAATAATTCCTTTCATATTTTTCTATCCTTTTAGTTTTTCTTGTTCTAGTTCAATCTCCCCCAATTCTTCATCATTCTCTTCATCAAAAACTTCTAATAAAGGTTCTTTAAAGTATTTAGTTGTTACTCGTTTATCGAGAGTTAACAACAAAGAAGGCAGCAAAAACATATTTGATAATAAGGCTGCCAACAGTGTAAAACTAATCAGATATCCCATAGATTCGGTACCTCCAAACTGGCTAAAAGTAAAGATAAAGAAGCCGAAGAATAAAACAACAGAAGAACTAATCATGCTATATCCTGTTTCACGTAAAGCTAATATTACAGAAGTAGATATTTTCCAATCATTCATTTTTAAATGCAAACGATATCGTGATAAAAAATGAATAGTATTATCCACCGAAATACCCAAGGCAATACTAAAAATAAGTATTGTTGATGGCTTTATAGGAATGCCAAAATAACCCATCATAGCGGCAGTTAGCAGTTGAGGTATTAAATTCGGAATCAGACTAATAACCACCATCCGGAACGAACTAAATAATAACGCCATCAACAAACCAATGGCAAATAATGCTAGTAATAAACTCTGTACCAAATTCTTTACTAAATACTTGGTGCCTTCTAAAAAAACAACGCTTGTCCCTGTTAGGTTTACAGTATATTTTTCAGGTGGAAATAAGCGATCAATCTGTGGTACTAAACTGTCTTTTAAAGCCTCAATTTCTTTAGTCCCCAGATTAGCCATTTGAACAGTAACTCTGGTTAACTGCAAATCTTTATCTACAAATGAATTAATCAGGCTTCGTTTCCCAGTATCCATTTTAGGCATATATTGCATAATAAAATTGGCTTCTTGCTTGCTTGGCAAACTATATTTATTAGGGTTTCCGTTATAAAAAGCCTGTTTAGAAAACTTAACCAAATCAGATATTGCCAGAGGCTTGGACAGCTCAGGATATTGACTCAAAATCTTTGTTTCCAATTTATCCAAACGTTGAATAAAGCTCATTTTCAACACTCCACGTTTTTTCTTGGTATCTATGGTTATCTCCAGAGGCATCACTCCTTTAAAATGATGCTCAAAAAACATAAGATCTTGATACATCACATCTTCTTTCGGAATATCATCAACAATACTGCCTGTGGTTTGCAGTTGACTCACACCTATAAAACCGCCAATAACTATGATAATACTTATCCAATATATACGACTTCGGTATCTGGAAACCAGATATACCATTTTATCAACTATTTTTTGAACTCCTCCTGTTTCTAATTTGTCAAGATGTTTATTTTTAGGAGGTTTGGCATAACTAAAGAAAATGGGGATAAGAATAAGAGTCAATAAATAAATACCTAGAATATTTAAAGAGGCTATGATACCAAACTCAACTAACAATTGATTTCCTGTAACAATAAATGCAGCAAAACCTGCTGCTGTTGTTACATTAGTTAATACGTTGGCACTTCCTATTCTGGTCACCATTCGGCTGAGCGCTTTTATTTTATTACGGTGTCCCTTATATTCTGCCTGATATTTATTTAGTAAGAAAATACTATTTTCAATACCAATAACTATTAGTAAAGGAGGAATAATTCCTGTTAAAATAGTGATTTCATAACCCATGAGCGCAATACTTCCTAAGGTCCAAATTGTACTGATAATAACAATAAGAACCGGGAAGATTACCGATTGGAAATTCCTAAAGAAGAAGGTTAAAATAAGCGCAGCTATAAAAAGAGCTAAAAAGATAAAAATATTTAGTTCTTTCTTTATTAAATCAGAAGTGATGGTACGAATATAGGGCAACCCACTATAATGCATATCAACTTGTTGATCTTGCTCAAACTCATCCAGAATATCTTTGATATGATAAATGAGTGGTACCCTCTCTTTAGTATTCAATATATCTTTATCGAGAGTAACCAACATCAACTGAACACCTGTTTCTTGATTGTATAAGAGATGATCATAGAATTTAAGATCTATAATAATTTTTGCTAAAGAATCAAGCTTTGATTGTGTTTGGGGTTTTTGTTTGACAACAGCCTCAAAATTGAATTTTTTATGCTCCTGATCCTTAATTAAAGTGTAAAGTTTTGTAATGCTCACTACTTCTTCAACACCTTCTATCCTACCCAATTCTTCCGTGAGATCATACCAAGCATTAAACTCTTCAATATTATAAATATCGTCAAATTTCGCTCCAATAAACATTACCGACCCATCCTGACCAAAATTATCTTTAAACTTCTGATAATCCTTCATAATGGGATGATCAGAGGGTAACATCTGAGCCATCTCATAGGACATTTTGTTCTGGGTAGCCATATACATCATAAATGCTGTTACCAAACCTATTATAATCAGGTTTAATAAACGATAGCGCAATATTCCTCTAACAATATATTTCCACATTAATTTTTCTATTCAAAAGATTACATTTTCCGAGTGTGCAAAACTATAATAATTCGCTTGGAGTTACAAGATGTGTTTTCTGCATCAATTATATCTTATTATCCGTTTGTTTCTAAAACTAAAAATCATCATCATCCTCAAACTCCTGTTTTCTTTGCTCTTTATCGTATTTCTCACAATCTATTTCAACAGATAATGGTTTTGATGGTTTTTCAAAATCCCCTTGAGAGATGTTAATCTGCGAATCGGCATAAACCTTTTTCATATATAATGCCCATATAGGTAGAGCCATATTAGCTCCTTGACCATAATATATAGAACGGAAATGTGCGGACCTATCTTCGCAACCTACCCATACACCTGTTACCAAATCAGGTGTTAAACCCATAAACCACCCATCAGACTGGTTTTGTGTTGTTCCTGTTTTACCCGCTATAGGATTTGTAAGACCATATTTGTATCTCAAGCGCACGCTTGTACCACTCTCAACTACACCTTTCATCAAACTCAGCATTAAATAGGCTGTTTCTTCACTCATGGCTTCATTTGCTTCAGGTAAAAACGATTCTAAAGTATTACCATTCTTATCTTCAATATGTGTAATAAAAATGGGCTTTAAGTGTACTCCTTTATTAGCAAAAGTACTCATAGCACCAACCATTTCATAAAGTGAAATATCTGGTGTACCCAGCGCAATAGCATGAACAGCCGGAATTGGACTTGTAACACCCATTTTTCTTACCATTTTTACAACAGCACTGGGGTTATATTTATCGATAAGTTGTGCCGAAATCCAGTTAATTGAGTTAGCCAATGCCCATTTTAATGTTACTTTATGCCCTTCAAACTTAGTATTGCTATTACGTGGTTTCCAAAATGTTCCATCAGGCAATGGTATAATTGGTTGCACATTGGCCATTTTACTACAAGGCGACATTTTTCCTTCTTGCATAGCTAAAGTATACACAAATGGTTTAAATGTTGACCCAACTTGCCGTTTAGCTTGTGTTACATGATCATACTTAAAATATCTATAGTCTAGTCCTCCCACATAGGCCTTTACTCCTCCAGTATGTGGATCAATTGACATTACTCCGGTTTGTAAAATAGATTTATAATATCTGATACTATCCATAGGTGTCAGAATGGTATCTATATCTCCTTCCCAATTAAAAATAGTCATTTCAACAGGAGTATTAAAAGATAAATCAATGGAATCTGCAGATAGGCCTTGTTTTTTCAAACGTCTATATCTGTCTGTCCTCTTTTTGGCCGAATTCATTAGCTTCGCAATCTCCCTCTTAGGATAATTTGATTCAAAAACGAAGGGAGCATTGGTATGACCTTTCCAATGCCTATCAAATGCAGGTTGCAAATCCAAACCCAAATGCTCAGCAACAGCTTCTTCGGCATAAGATTGTAATCTCGAATCTATTGTTGTATATATTCTTAATCCATCCTGATAAAGATTATAGTAAGTCCCATCTGGTTTTTGATGTTCAGCACACCATCTCTTCATATATTTCCTCAAATATTCACGTAAATAGGTAGCATGACCTTCCACATGACCTAATCGAGTAATCTCCAAACCCAAATCCTGAATAACTGCACTATCATAAGTAGGTTGATCAATAAACCCGTATTTTTTCATTTGAGACAAAACAGTATTACGTCGGTTTACAACCAACTCTGGCCTTCTCAACGGATTATATAGTGATGAATTTTGCAACATACCTACCAGAACTGCTGATTGTGTTAAAGATAAAGAATCGGGTATAGTAGAAAAATATACTTTTGATGCCGAATATATCCCATCAGCATTATTTAAAAAGTCATATTTATTAAGATACATAGCCATTATCTCTTCTTTGGAATAGCTCTTTTCTAATTTAACAGCTATCACCCATTCATTAAACTTTTCGAGAACTACTTTTTTACGATCCCGAGTACGCACTTTAGTATATAATTGCTTGGCTAGCTGCTGAGTTATCGTAGAACCTCCTCCTTTGTTATTACCACTGAGAACACCAATAGTTACTCTAGCTAGCGCTCGGAAATCTATACCAGAATGTTCAAAAAATCGGATGTCTTCTGTCGCCAGTAATGCATTTACTATATTGGGATTTAAATCGCGAAAATCAATATCTTTTCTGTTTTCAATAAAATAGGAACCTAAGTCTTTGCCTTCTTCTGATATGATAACAGAAGCTTGTGATATAAAAGGATTCTCCAATTCAGCAAAAGTAGGCATCACCCCAAGTTTACCTTGTGAAATCAACATAAAAAATAATAAAAGCACAGCTATTCCACCCACAAAAACAGACCACATCAATAAAACCCACTTAAAATTGGAGTTCTTCTTTTTAATGATCTTTTCTTCTTTAGATTCTATTATTTCTTGTTCTGACATAGTATAGTTTTTATGGATAATACTCCAAACGAATTCCCACATCCGAAATCCCTATTAATGTATCACGACGCATTCCTTGTTCAATATTAAAGGTATAATTCCCCATTTGTGCAAAATGCATAGCTCTTCTAAGAATAAAATGGCTGTATTTATATTTACCATTTCCTTTGCCTAGCCAACGGCCTTCTACATTAGCTAATTGCAGTTCAAGAGTATCCTGAGCTAGGCTAGAATCAGGAAATACGGTTTGAATAAACACATATAAATTAGCATAGGGATAGTCGTTGGTATTTCTAATATTTAAATAGAAATTAAATAAAGATATGGTATCTGAAATATTTACTTGAAAAGCTTTCTTATGGTTAGAACTCCATTTTTCATCTTTTATCTCTGAATTTTGCTCAAAAAATCTGTTCTTATCACAAGACGATAATAAAAACAGCAAAAAAGCTGAAAAAAAAATAAATGATAAAACTGTTCTATTTTTCATGTACTTATGAATATTGGTTATTCCATTGATCAATCTCAATAGATCGTTCATCTATTTTTATATCATCAATTTGTTCTACAATAAATTTTTCAAGATCTTCAGGTTTTCTCCCTTTTTTATTCTGGCTTATAATATATTTTACCTTCTCCACTGGAATCTCATGAAACACCTCTGGTGCATCAAGATAAGAGTACCACATCATTTCTTTAAAAACATCCATTTTTTGAAAAATTGCGGAGCCTTTTCTTGTTTGTAATGGAATACTGGAATCTGGAAACTGATCTAAGGCGTCTACATAAGCATCTTGCTCATAATTTAAACAACACTTGAGTTTTCCACACTGCCCTGCTAATTTTTGTGGGTTTAACGATAATTGTTGTGTACGTGCTACCTGAGTAGTAACTGATTTAAAATCAGTCATCCATGTACTACAACAAAGTTCTCTGCCACAAGATCCTATTCCCCCAACTCGAGCAGCTTCTTGCCTCACTCCAATTTGTTTCATTTCTATTCGCAACTTAAACTTATCGGCCAAAACCCGAATAAGTTGCCTAAAGTCAACTCTTTCTTCAGCGGTATAATAGAAAATGGCTTTAGTGCCATCACCCTGACATTCAACATCATTTATTTTCATTGACAAACCTAAATCAGAAGCTATCTTACGCGTACTCACCATAGCTTCATCCTCTTTTTCCACTGCCTTCAGCCACTTTTCAATATCATTCAAACGTGCTCTTCTGTATATTTTCTTCACAAAATCGCTATCTGCCAATATATTTTTCTTTCGCATTTGCAAGCGAGCAGTCTCCCCTGTTAAACTCACAATGCCAATATCGTGACCTGGAGAAGCTTCCACAGCTACAATATCTCCTTTTTTAAGGCTAAGTTCATCTGGAACTTTAAAAAAGGCTTTATGAGAATTTTTAAACCGAACTTCTACGTAGGGATAAACCTCCATAGTAGAGGCAAGTGGAATATCCTCTAACCATTCATAGGAATCTAATTTAGGGCAAGCATGTTGATTCCTTTGATCAGCTTTATCTAGGATTTTACTGGAGACACAACACCCACGTGATATCATGTTTTTTTCTCCATTTATTTCTATATGATTATTCATTATTGATTTCGTTTTTTTTCCAAAGAAAGCAATCCAACTATTGTCTCAATAATAATCTCATTATTATTGATTTGCTTTGTTCTTATGTTCTACAATTATAAACCTGATCCAAAAATGGATTCCAGATTGAATGCAAATTTAAAATAAAAATTCGCTTATGCCTTCATTTTTATTAATTGACTAATATCTAATGATAAATTCATAAACAATATCGTTGGATTAGCATTTCGCCCAACCTCAAATATCGCCTTATCTATTTTTTCTATCATCAGCCTGTTATTGATATGCACAAAGGGATGAAAACGTACTAAAAAAGCAGCTTCATCTTTTGTTAATCTCTGTATAGAAGGATGTCCATAGTTTGATAAAAGGCTTTCACGTAATAATCGTAAAGCATAGTTTAAAAAATCTTTTTGATTCTCACGACCTATACGTGATATATTTTCTACAAAAGCTTTTATCTCTTCTAAACTTCCTGTTTTTACACAACTACGCATCCACGATGTAAACATTGTAAAATGTTCATCCAACTTACCTCTATCATTTGTTAGCGCATAAGCCTTACTTAAATCTCCATTAGCTAATTTAATAATATCATTTATAGTATTTTCGGTAACAGCTGGAAATTTAATATTTAAATGATCTTTCAAACTACTATCTGTAATTTTAGGAATGTTAATCGTTTGAAATCGAGATTGAATAGTAGGTAAAAGCTGGTCTTTTTCATCAGCTACTAAAATAATTAGAGTACGAGCCGGTGGTTCTTCAAAAAATTTAAGCAAAAGATTTGAAGCTTGATATTTTAACTTCTCAGGTTGCCAAAGAATTAAAACTTTATAGTTTGCTTCTACAGGTTTATAGGCTAAATCCTTAATAATTCGTCGAGCTTCAGCTACATTAATATTACCTTGCTGATTATCAATATTTATTTTACTATACCAAGATGGCAAATCAGGGTAATAGTTTTTCTCGTTCAAATAGCTTAACCAATAGCGAGTAAACATGGTACTCACCAAATCTTTAGATTTTGCCGATTTGGCGGGATTATTCCTAATATCACCCATGCTATCCCCATCTTCCTCTTTCACTCCTTTTTTAGAAGCATTCACAGGAAAAGAAAAAAACAGGTCAGGATGGCTCATGGCTGCATATTTCTTACAAGAAGAACAATAACCACAAGAATCCGTTTCGCTTCGGTTAGGACAATTAATATATTGCGCATAAGCAACAGCCAAAGCAAATTTACCATTTACTCCCTTGCCTAAAAACATCTGCGCATGACTAATCCGACCACTTTTTACCGTATCAATCAAACGCGTTTTTATTCCTTCTTGACCTATGATATTTTTAAATTGCATGTTCCTTAATTTACGGTACAAAGTTAAGGTTTTATCCCTTTTAAAATTGTTATACCAAATTAAAACCAAATCACCCAATATAAATTGTTTCTATTTTCCTTTTTATGCCTTAAATAAGAAAAACATATTCCAATTTACTTATGGTATTTTGGCTAAATCTTATTTTGATGCGCT
>JAOZUW010000115.1 GCA_029938465.1 Bacteroidales bacterium
AGAAACTAAAAGTGCATACCTGCCTGCCGGATTTCCTCCCGATAGGGATGGCAAAAGCAGGGTTTTAACAAACGGTTGAGACTAATAAATTCTTAACTTATTGAGGACCAATCAGTAGATCTTCTTTCTTTTCGCTCCAATTCTCTAGCAATAGCATTGTTTTCAGGTGATTGCAAACCTGGACTACTTTCCAATAATTCTATGGCTTCGGCTCGGGCTGCTTTTAAAATGGCCTCATCTTTAATTAAATCGGCAATTTTTAAATCTAGAACTCCACTCTGCTGAGTACCTTTTAAATCACCCGGGCCGCGGATCTTTAGGTCTGCATCAGCAATTTTAAATCCATCAGTAGTATCTACCATAGTTTTCATTCTGATTTTTCCTTCAGCAGTCATTTTATAACTGGTCATTAACAAACAATAAGATTGTTCTGCACCTCTTCCAACTCTACCACGCAACTGATGCAATTGCGATAATCCAAAACGCTCTGCATTTTCTATCACCATTACCGAAGCATTAGGAATATTCACTCCCACCTCGATAACTGTGGTGGCAATCATTATTTGTGTCTCTCCTTTGGCAAATCTTTGCATTTCAAAATCCTTAGCAGCAGCTTTCATCTTTCCATGAACAATACTAAGCTGGTACTTAGGCTTAGGAAAGGCTCGTGAAATACTTTCATACCCATCTTCCAAATCTTTTAAATCAAGAGTTTCTGATTCTTGAATCAAAGGGTAAACAACATAAACCTGCCGACCTAAAGCTATTTGCTTTTTCATAAAACCAAATAATTTCAACCGATCCTTATCATAAAAATGATAGGTCTGAATGTCTTTTCTTCCAGGAGGTAATTCATCAATTACTGAGTAGTCTAAATCTCCATATAAAGTCATGGCTAAAGTACGTGGTATGGGTGTGGCTGTCATTACAAGAATATGAGGTGGAACACTAGCTTTCTTCCACAGCCTAGCTCTTTGAGCTACCCCAAAACGATGTTGCTCATCAATAATTACCATACCCAGCTTATTAAACTTCACGGTATCCTCAATTAATGCATGTGTTCCAATGAGTATTTGTATTTCTCCATTTTGTAAAGATTCGTGTAATACTAGTCTTTGCTTTTTAGTAGAAGAGCCTGTTAGAATGGCTATGTTTACATCCATATCCTTCAATAACTCATTTAGCCCTTGATAATGCTGATTAGCTAGAATTTCTGTAGGTGCCATCATACAGGCCTGAAACCCATTATCAATAGCCAAAAACATACTCATCAAAGCTACTAATGTTTTACCGGAACCTACATCTCCTTGCAAGAGCCTATTCATTTGATGCCCAGAACCCACGTCTTTCCTTATTTCTTTTATGACACGTTTTTGAGCATTAGTGAGTGTAAAAGGTAAATGTTTATGATAAAACTCATTAAAGTTTTTTCCAACTTCCTTAAAAACAACACCGCTGTTCTTATGGGCTCTTATCAATTTAGACTTAAGTAATAACAATTGTATAAAGAACAATTCATCAAACTTTAGCCTTTTTTGCGCCAAAAGGATTTCCTTGGAATCAGAAGGAAAATGAATCATACGTAGAGCTTTCTCTCGGGAAACCAAATTATATTTCTCTATTAAATGCTGAGAAAGAATCTCAGGAATTTGATTGGGCATTACCTCTACTAAATTCTTAAGCATTTTTACAAAACCCTTTGAATCAAGATTTCCCTTTCTCAATTTATCAGTAGAGCTGTATAAGGGCATCAATTTAACTTTTAATTGATTCTTTTGATACTCTTCATAGTCCTCCACTTCGGGATGAGCAATATTAAAACGTCGATTAAAAAGACTGGGCCGTCCAAAAATTACATATTCTTTTCCAGATTTTAAATTTTCTTTAATCCATTTTACACCTCTAAACCAAAGCAACTCAACAGTTCCAGATTCATCATAAAATTGTGCTGACAATCGCATTCCCTTGCCCATACCAATGGTTTGCATATTAGAGATGGTTCCTCTTAAAAGAACATAAGGCATTTCATGATGAATATCCGACACTTGATAAAACTTAGATCTATCAATATATCTATAAGGGAAATAGTATAATAAATCCTCAAACACTGAAATTTTCAACTCAGTATTAAGCTGCTTTTCACGTGCTGGACCAACACCTTTAAGGTATTTTATTGGTGAATCTAGAAACCTACCTAGCATATTACAAAGATAAAAAACTGCACAAAAAAACCTGGCAAAACCAGGTTTATTTAATTTTTTATATGATTGGGATTAGTATTCCCACATATTTTGCTCCATTTCAAAAAGATCATTTTTAATTCTTTCTGATTCAATAAGAGCCTCCATACCTAATGCATACTGACTAACTAGGCGATCATAAACATTCTCTTCTTTATATACATATGATGAAAACATCCTTTTCCAGAAAATATCGTCATAAGTCCTTCTTTCGGCACCATTTTTACGGTTGAACACTTCTGCTCTTGCAAGTACATACCGTGCTTCAGGAAAATAAATCCAAAACATATCGCGAGAACGAGCTACTTGAGTATCTACATCAAAATATTCCCAAACAGGACAAAGACCAAGTACACGAACTTGCATCTGCGATTTTTGCTTATCGAAATACCAAATCTCTTTAATTTTCAGTTTCTTAACTTCACTAATCTCAAATTGTCCAACATGAATAATTTTCTCTCCAACATAATTATTATCTTCATCATACTGAGCTTGAGACTTCTCGGTTCCTGCCAATAATTCTTCAACTTGACTCACCGACATAGGCGAAGTAAACTCATCATCTACAAAAGAATCGTAGGCTGTTAGCTCTCCAGACTTAACTGCAGAATAAATAACTGACATAAAGCTCTTCCATCGTAAATGATCTTTAAGAGGATAATAAAATGGCTGATTTATTTTTTCTCTAAAATCAATGATTTGCCATACCCTTTTACTATATATCACATCAGCCTGACGAATTGGACTATAAGGAACAGGTTTTTTAAATTCTGTATGTATATGATCAAAAACATCATCACGTGGTGTATTTACGGTTGAAGGAATAGAACTTCCACCCAACACCTGAGCAAAAGCCAAATTCGGCAAAACCATAACACTGGCAACAAGAATTATTAAAACAATTTTTTTCATGTCTATAATTTTTATAAATCAGTCAGATAAAGTATATTACTCAATCCTTCTAAAATACCTGCTTACTTAAACAATTTAAACAGGTGTTAAATTTATTTAGAGTTCTGTTTTTGGAATATTAATTCACTTTAATAACAAACGAACCTACATCTCTTTTTCGTATAGGACCTCTAACATTTATATCAGTAAAAACCAATAGCGTACCTTTTCTTGCACTTCTAATATAGCTCAGCATATCTGAAGACAATTTTCCAGAGTTTGCTACCATTTGGTAATCACTTCCATTTTTCTTAACCCACATATTAAAGCCAACCACTTTGTATTTATACTCAAAGTTTACATATTCAGGTAAAGCACAACGAATATATGGATTAGCCAAAAATGCTTGACGAGGCACATTACCTTTAGTAGCACCAGTAACAAAAACAACAGGATCGGGTAAATCTTTTACTCTAAACTCTTGTTCTCCCAATTTTTTTCGTTCTGTACCATTATTATTAAATACATTTATCATAACAGATTGAACGGTCTTCTTTTTTAGGTTTGTTACTACCAATCCTTCTTTTGTCTTTTTAATTTGTCCATCACCAACTAGCGACCATTCCAACTGAGTTTCAGGAACACCTGAAGCAGATATCTTCACTGGATTATCAACACCACGATAAAATACATTCATCTTTGTAGCAGAAACGTTAGCAGATGGCTCTGCTACGAAAAAGCTTGAAGCAAAGTAATGATACTCAATATCAATACCATTAGGCTTTTTGATACCAATTCTACCAGCAAAGGTATATTTTCTAGGTTCTTTATTTGAGGTATTAATAGATAGATTTACAATTCCACTATCACCTTTAAGTTGAACAGCATTGTTACCTGTTAAGAAATCATCATCCCATTCGGTTGCACCTAATTTATATTCTACTATAGGTTTGGATGTTTCATCAATAGCTGCTACAATAATTTCTGCTGTATAGGGCTCACCCTGAAACACAAGCATAGATTGAGGAAGCACTTTTGCTTCTATACTACTAAATTTAAAATCCTCCTTAGTAATACCTTGAAAAAGATAGTTTACTACATCATATTCTGTATTTAATACTTCATTTTTTAGTTTATTAAAAATGGTAACATCTGCTGCCAAAATGGTATGATAAAAATTATGCTCTACCCAATCCTGTTTCATATTGCCTGCATCACGATACTCACCATCAGTTATTAATCCCATTTTAAAATGTGGTCTATCCTTTTCTGGAACAATAGCCATCATATTCAAACGGTATTCATCAATTTTATCCTGCAGCAAATATCCGCCTCGCCTTTTAAAACCTTCTTCACCTACTAATAATCTGGTAGGAACATCGTAATTGTCTTTTCCTGCTATGTTTTTTAATGAAATTACTTTTGCTGAATCCAAAGGTATGCCCTCAGTGGCAGCAATTACAGCATATTTTACTGAATCGATATACTGTATCAAATCATCACTATATACTTCAGCTTGTTTCGCTTTTGCATAATAGGGCCCTACTTTTGTAGCGTCCAAATTATACTGTTCCGTAAAATCATTATGTAGTGAACCTACTTTTCCTGCAAAGTTTACACTAGTGGTTTCAATACTTTCATTTACAATAACAAAGGCATCAAGAATCTCTTTGGATACGTTTAGCGCTAACAGAGCTGTTAACACTAGGTACATCATACCAATCATCTTTTGCCGTGGCGTTTCTTTATATCCAGCCATTCTTTAATTTTTTAAAGATTTTTAATTACGCTTTAGGTACATTCATTGCTGAAAGCATATTACCATAAACCTGATTCAAAGATTCTACATTCTTAGCTAAAACAGCTACACCTTCTTCGTATTGTTTAGTTGCATTGATAGAATTTTCTATTCTCTCTAAGAATTCGTTCATAGAAGTGTTAACTTTAGAACCCGCATCCATTTGCTCATTAGATGATTGCAATTGCAATTCATAAACGGCATTTAATGCAGCCAGGTTAGAAGAAATCTTTTTAATTTCATCAGTATAGCTATCACCATCCACAGTAGCAAAATCCAGTGCTTTGGAAGATTGTTGTAATATTTCGATAGATTTATTATATTCTTGGGCTAATGCATTTGCTTTATCTGTAGCCTCTACAACACTTTTGTTAAATTCTCCAGTAGCACTTACATCATTTGCCATTGCATCGGCAGCACCTTGATAACTAGAAGCTAAACTAGCTGCAGATTCGCTTGCAGATTTTATATTGTTATGATAAGCATCTGTTGATTCGATATCAGAAACCAAAGCATCGCTAGCTTTATCATAAGTCTCAGATAGTTTAGTAACAGATGTAGAAGCACTCTTAACATTTTCCACAAATTCAGTATTTGCTTCGGCAGCATTTGTGAATTTATTCATATTGGATGCAGTGTCATTTAAGTTTCTAAGACCAGAACCTAAACTATCAATGAGATGTGCATCAATATTAGCTTCCGTGAGCATGCCACTGAGTTGTTGGCTTACCGTTAAGTCCTCTTCCTCTTCTTCTTCAATAGAATCAGTCATACCCTCTCCTAAATCTTCCATACCATGGTACATTCCTGCTAATTCAGGATATACCAGACTCCAGTCTGGCTCCACATGTGGTGGTTCAAAAGCAGAAAAGAAAAATATAATAGCTTCAGTTGTTAATCCTACGAATAACATTTCGTTTGCTCCGGGCATATGAGTAATTTTAAATAATGCACCCATAATAACAATTGCAGCACCTATGCCATACAACTTCGCCATGAAATTCTTAAACCCACGACTTCTAGTAATTTCCTGTAAACTCATAACTCTATTTAATAAGGTTTATATTTTTTTGTTTTATTTCTATTTATATACTTCTGAAGAATTCTTCGGATTATCATTTTCCATTCTACCCAAATACATTTGAACATTTCTAAATCCAACATAAGATTTTGCAGTATCTTGATATTCAAACTGACGTGCAGTAACTTGTAAAAAGTATCCTATATCTTTCCAAGAACCACCTCTAATCACTTTTTTCTTCATTTGAGGAGATTCATCTTCACTTGCATTGTATTCATAATTTGGGTTCATATCCCAAGTAAAATTAAATGAGGATTCATCATATGCACTCAAGGTCCATTCACTTACATTTCCCGACATATCATAAAGTCCCCAGTCATTAGATGCATAATGTGCAACAACAACAGTTTGTATTCCACCATCGGCCACATAATTACCTCTACCAGGCTTAAAGTTAGCTAAAAAGCAACCTTTATCATTTCTCAAATAAGGACCACCCCAAGGATAAGGATTCATTTCCCAGCCACCACGAGCACCCCACTCCCACTCTACTTCGGTAGGAAGACGAAATTCATTAATAGCTACTTGGTCGTTTTTATTTAGGTATGCATTCATTAAATCTGTTCTCCAATAAGAAAAAGCTTTAGCTTGTTTCCAATTCACTCCTACTACGGGATAATTATCGTATGTAGGATGCCAAAAATAATTTTTCGCCATTGGATCATTATAGGAATAAGTAAAATCGTGAATCCAACAAAGTGTATCAGGATAAATACTTATATTTTCTGTTCGAATATAAATACTTCTATCCTCATAACCCTCTGGACGATTGGCATATCCTGCTCTCTCAGATGGGAAGTCACTATCAGAAACAAGATTTCCTCTAGTATCACGAGCATACTCTTTTTTTGCAGCACTCTGTAGGTCAATCCAGTAATACTGATAAATAAGTTTACGAGAGTCTACCTGCTTTTGTTGATAGAACCTTTCGTGAGTTGGCAAATACATCACTTCTAATGCATCTCTAATTTCCTCATCTTCACTATTCCAGTCTATTTCGGTTTCCCAATTTAATGAAGGTGGATCATATAATTCACCAGTACGTTCATTTTCAGTAATAAGAAATTCTTCTTCATTGACTTGCCCCAAATAACCTCTAGCAATGGAATCTCTAACCCAGTATACAAACTGACGATATTCATTATTTGTAATCTCGGTTTCATCCATATAAAAGGATTGCGTAGAAACAACTTTAGGTTCATGAACGTGTGCATAAGGTACGTCTTGATCACTTGCTCCCATAGTAAAACTTCCTAATGGTATGAATACCATACCATAGGGAGCACTTTGGAAGAAATCCGGACGATCCTGCACGCCGATTAATTCGCCATTACCACTATTACTGCAACTGCTTATAAATATGGCAATTAACGAATAAAAAAACAGTCTTTTCATATTAACTCCTGTCATTGATCTTATTTTAGTACCAGAAAACAAGCAAATCTAAATATTTTTTTCGATAATACTACAAATATCTGGTATTTTTATAACTTCTCTTAGCTTTATCTATTTCTAATTTAAAGCAGTAACCTAATCTGATCTCATGTGATCCACCATTTTTTAATGGATTGGTATTGATATCATAGGCATATCCTACTTTTATATTCTTATAATTCACTCCTGCCAATATTCCTAATGCATTTTGGTGCGTATAAACAACGCCTACATAGAACATTTTATTGTATTCCCCAATCACTCCCACATTTACCAATAAAGGAGCATTTGCAGTATAAGCCAAAAAGGCAGAAGGGCTTACTACTAGCTTAGGCATTCTCTCAAACTTAAAATGATAACCTCCTGTTAGATAATAAGATCGAACTAAAGAGGTAGTACCTCCGGCAACATCCATACTACCTTCATTTATTTGAGTAGAAGATAATCCAACATACCATATATCAGCTTTTTGAAAATACAAACCAGCATCTATGTCAAAGATCATTCCAGATTCCTCTTCACTACCCGATAAAAAAGGATCATCTCCTTTTACATTGAACAAAGAGAAATCTAATTTCTCATTCACCAAACCTAAACCCAATCCTATTCCTAAAAGAGCATCACCCATTTTTTTATGGAAAGAATAGTTCAGCTTCACGGTTGTAGTATTAAAACCACCTATCTTATCAGTTATGATGGTTCCGCCAATACCTCCTCTGAGAAACTTCACTGGCGATTCTATAGATACGGCATAAGTATTGGGTGCTCCTTCAATACCAACCCATTGTTGCTTCATAATCCCTGTGGCACATATAGCATTTCTGCTACCTGTAAAGCCTGGGTTATAAATCAACGGGACAAACATATACTGAGTATAAGTCTGCTCCTGTTGAGCTACAGAATCTCCAACAATTATTAATGTAAATATTATAAAAAAAGCAGCAGCTTTTTTGAGTATCTTCATCTGATTTGATTTTCTGGTCACGGACTTGTTTTTAATCAAAAAGCTGAATAAAAACATTTCCTATTTGGTTCTGAAAAATCAACATTTATAAGCCTCTTTTTCTTCCCTCTTTTAAGACCGTAAAAGTATAAAGTTTTTTTTAATTTATAAAACAAACAAAACAGACATTTACATTAAGGTTTATTGGTTTAATTCCACTGTTATACTGTTTATATTTTATAAGGTTTCAATTTAAATGATTTAGATATAGGTAACAATTTTACTCTATTTTAACTAAACACATCAATATGAAGCTAAATATTTACTTCCTTCAACACTTTATAAAATTCTTTTGTTTTAATAATCTATGCTTTTACTTCACGAAAAGATACACAGAAATACTATTATTTCTTCCTCTGTT
>JAOZUW010000231.1 GCA_029938465.1 Bacteroidales bacterium
AAATTTTTGGTTTGAAATTGGAAGTCCAAAGCTAGAAGTAATCTAATTCTGACTTCTAGCTTCTAACTTCTAAGCCAGTTAGGATTAAAATAGAAACGAGTTTTATTTATAAAATGAACCTATGGTACTTCTAGTCCATAGTGGTTTATTCATCATCATCTATTTTAGTATAGATAATTTGTAGCTTCAGTTGTTTTCCTTCCAAATCCGCTGGATTCCAGCCTCCGCCTAATAGCCTATTAGGATTAACTTGTCCTCCTATCATTTCAATTCTTAAACGATTATCGTAAGCTTCTCCTTCTATTAATTCCTGAATATATTGTGTGATTCTGAAATAATATCTTTCATCATTATGTTGGTAATTACCACCAAAATAATTCATACCTCCAGTAGGACCTGCATCTTTCACAAGATAATAATCTAGCTCTTCATTAATCATAACCTGCTGACTTAATGTTAATTGATTAATAGGATCCAATCTTGTTTCCTGATCAACATTATAAACAAAAAGCTTCGCCTCATTGATGACATAATTATAATAATCATCAATCTTACTCAGATATGGAAATTCTATCATGGTTCTCACACCAGCTAAACCTTGCATATAGATTCTTTGTTCACCTAGTGTAGTATCTCCATCAATAAGTTGACGAATAAAATCGGCATCTGCATGTTGGTAATCATAGTGATTATAATTACTAAAGTGTGCGGTAGCTATGTTCACGCCAAAAGTCATCGATAAACTATCCTCTTCATCATTATGATAAAACATTTCGATATAGGTTTCTTTTTCATCGTCAAAAGTAAGATTTACCAAACCTCCACCTGTAGAAGGTAAATGCTGTTCAAGAGTAGTGAGATAGATTCCTTTAAACTCTTCGCGAAACTTCTCATTACTTGAATACAAGGTAGTATCGCCTAACAAACGATTACCCAGATCATCAGACAATCGTATAGTCAAAGGTCTGGTTTTCTGTAAAGTATCCATCACTCCATCGGAGTTTTCTTCGTAATAATCAATGGTATCAAATCTTGGAACGATACTAAGTTCACCTAGAATTTCACTTTTTGTTCTTAAATGGGAAAAAGAATAGTAGGCCGTATCAATAAGCATATTCTCTCCGAGCTCATAAACAGTAAAATTTTGCATATAAGCGGTATCACCATAAACTTCCTCTTTGGCATATTTTACATACATCATAATACTATCCAATTGAGGAAGGTTACCAAAGGGATTATTTTCAAAAGCCTCAGTTAAACTAAATTGTGCATATACGCTACCATTAACAAGTCCAAATACAGGATCCATCATAACGCCTACAACATGAGAACTTAGCTCATCTGTTCTTAAGGTATCTATCAATACACTATGTGCTCTTATAGTTATTGTATCCATTATAATAACATCTAATGAATTCTCACCAACCACATCTACACCAATTTTACTGATGTCTTTTTTACATGAAAAAAGTAAAGCAGCCATAAGAATAATCATTAGGCTGCCTGAGAATATTTTATTCATTTTGTTCATCTCAACCATTTAATCGCGAAAATAATGAAAGCATGGAAAATGCCAAGGCATTTATTAAAATTTAACGTCTATTCTACAATTAATGAATCGTAGAATGTATTATAAGCATCTACATAGTCTTCTTCGCCTTGATATGTAAGAATAGGTAAACCTGTTTTTTCAGCCATTTCTACATATTCAGCATCCAATTCTTCGGCTCCATATATAATAGCATCGGCATATTTTAAAGCGCCTAACATCATATCTTTATAACTGCCTTTGTATATTTCTAAATCAGATTCATCAATACCTTCCATTTTTATTTTCTTTGAAAAGCTATCATTCAACTTAGCATCAAATTGATCATTATATAAGGAAACAATTATTTTGGTATCGTTAAACAAAGGATTATCCTTAAAAGCTTTACGAATATAAAGTGGTACTAATGAAGCCATCCAACCATGGCAATGTACAATATCGGGAGCCCAGCCTAATTTTTTTACGGTCTCTAATACGCCACGCGAAAAGAAAACAGTTCGTTCATCATTATCATCATAAAACTTACCTTTAGCATCAACAGTAGTAAATTTTCTTTTAAAATACTCCTCATTATCAATAAAATACACTTGCATACGAGCTTGCTGTATGGAGGCTACTTTTATGATTAAAGGATGGTCATGGTCATCAATAATAAGGTTCATACCTGAAAGTCGTATAACCTCATGCAGTTGGTTTCTGCGCTCGTTAATACTACCAAAACGTGGCATAAATGTTCTTATCTCTTTGCCTTTTTCTTGTATTCCTTGAGGAAGAAATCTTCCTATCTTACTTCGGTGTGTTTCAGGTAAATATGGCATTATTTCCTGATTGACGAATAATACTCTTTTTTTCATCTATTATCGTTTTACTAAATACGGCAAAATTATCTTCAGATAAATAAAATATGAGCCTTTTGCAATTTTTCTAACTGCTTTGTCGTATATGGATTTATGGTGTGCAAATATAGTAAATATTTCTATATGTTCTAACTCAATTAGATAGAGAGTTGGTGTTTGCAGGA
>JAOZUW010000116.1:0-6922 GCA_029938465.1 Bacteroidales bacterium
TTCACTACTCTTAAATCACCATTCACTATTCTTAACTCTTAAATCTTTTGATCACCATTCACCATTCACTATTCACTATTCTCAATTCACCACCTTTCCTTATCTAAAGAAAATCAAGAATATCAAAGGAATAATAATACCAATTGCCAAATAAATGCTAC
Organism: Bacteroidales bacterium; assembly: GCA_029938465.1. Classification (GTDB taxonomy): domain Bacteria; phylum Bacteroidota; class Bacteroidia; order Bacteroidales; family UBA12170; genus UBA12170. Next base: position 162 of record JAOZUW010000116.1, read on the forward strand.
CACGTCCTTTTAAGCCTTTTTTTCCTTTATTCATGATAATGCCTGATAAAGCCAATATAATTAAAGCTCCTGCATAAATATCAGAAAACCAAATCCACCAACTACCTGGGTTATAATGCAAATAATTCATGTAAAAGAAGAGAGGTCTTCTTTTTAATTTTTCAATGCTTGCATCTCCAGTGGAAGTATTCAGTATTAAGGAACCTTTTTTTAGGAACACTTTTAGAAGACCCGGACGAGGGTAATAGTGTTTTTTGTATTTCCCTTCCTCATTAACTAGGCTTAGCAGTTCTAATACTTTATTTTTATCAGCATGATTAAAGCTTTGAGCATGATCAATATTATAATAGGAAGTTTCTATTTGATAACTTGGGTTCCAATCACTTATATGATTAATAGCGATACCGCTTAAGGCATAAATAATCGTCATTCCGAAAAAGAAAAATCCAAAATCACGATGGATCATTCTATTCCATTTTCTCCAATTAAAACTCATAAATATTTTTGTTAAATTTATTAAAAAAAGGTGCAAAGCCATTTGATAACCAAACTATAGCCTTACACCTCATTATTAAGCTATTATAGCCTATTGAATATCCTCTTTCTTAATTTCTTTGAATGATTTAGCATTTATAGACCAATAAGAGAAATGGTCTTTTCCACTATCAGCAAGTTCTTGACGCAAGCTATTAATTTGCTCAAGTTGAGCTTGTTTATCAGCATCATGATCATTACCATCACCTTTATGATCGGCATGTTCGTCACCTTCTTCTTGTTCACCATCATGAGTTTTATGCTTCATATCTTCTTCAGCAACTTCATCAGAAAGAATGTCTGCTTCAAGTTTATCCAACTCGGCATTGTCTACCCTATATTCTTCCAAAACACCCACAACAGCATAATCACTACCTTCCATTTCCAAATTAAAATTACCACTCTCATCTGTAGCCATAATTTTAACGCGGTAATCAGGATCCTCACCAATGATAAACATTTTAGTTCCACCATGCTCACAAGTATGAACGCAAGTACCCTCTATTGCAATTAACTGCCCTGATAAAGCATCTACTTGCTCATCAAATTTATTAATATTTAATGTGGTAGGTTCTGTAACCTCAATGATTTCAACATCTTCCACTTCTTTAGTGCCTTTAGGCTGGTCATCGCAAGAAACCCACAACAAACTGGCCACAGCAATACTTAGTATTAACTTTTTCATTATTATTTTTTAATTTTGTTTACAATTTGCATAGGTACGGATTATCCTTCACTCGTACAATAATTATCCTAGGCTGTTTAGTGTTTAACAGATTCTTAACTGATTGTAAACTCCAAATTCCATTATATGAAATAAATGATCATTTATTAAACTCATTTTTAATGGATAACACAATCTATATCCAGTTTAGCACAGTTATTGCAATTCCTCTAAACAAATAAAACCATTTGTAAAAATGACTACAATCAAACACTTGCCAATCTTTGCAAAATATTTTAAAAACTTTGGCTTTATTAATAAAAATTGTTGTAAACTTGCGTTTTATAAGAAACAAGAGTATATATAGACCTAAAAACAATAAAAACAACAATAAATCATTGATTATGAAAAAATTAGGAATTTTATTTTCTTTTCTGCTTTTTACTTTTGTAGTTACTGCACAAAATAAAAGCTACAAAACATTACCTTCTGTAAACGTCAAAACCATTACAGGTGAATCTTTTAACACTTCCGAAATTGATAATGATGGCAAACCTATCATTATTAGCTTTTGGGCATTGTGGTGCCACCCTTGTATTAAGGAATTAACAACAATTGCTGATGTTTACGAAGATTGGCAAGAAGATACTGGAGTAAAGCTATATGCTATTTCAATCGACGATGTAAGAAGTACAGCTAAAGTAGGACCGTTAGTTAACGGGAAAGGCTGGGAATACGAAGTGCTTCTTGATCCTAATGGAGATTTTAAAAGAGCTATGAATGTGAATATGATTCCACATACTTTTGTTTTAGATGGAAACAAAAATATTGTTTGGCAACACACTTCTTTTGCTGAAGGTGCTGAACTTGACTTAATAGAGATTATTGAAAAAGTAAAAAATGGTGAAGATATTTCTGAACATTAAGCTGTAAAAACTTTTTTTTCAAACTAAAGGACATTAATTATTTATCTTCGTACAAAATACAGAATGATGAATCAAAACATACAAAAATTATTAGGTCTGTTATCTTTAAGCCTATTCCTTTCGTTTACTGCATTCGCACAGCAAGAAGGAAAATTCGGACAAGTAAGCGGAAGCTTTCAGTTTGATGCCCAAATGTATCAACCCGATGAGAAACTGGGTATAACCGATTCCATTATTGGTGGGAAAACGGCACGTATGAATGCTTTTGGCAATATTATTTACCGTTTAGGAAATTTCTCAGCAGGAGTAAGATATGAAGCCTATTTACCTCCAATGGCAGGTTACGACAACCGCTTAGAAGGACAAGGCTTTGCCAATCGCTGGGCTCGTTATAATACTGGCATTATTGATGTTACCGTTGGTAATTTTTATGATCAGTTTGGAACAGGAATGATTTTCAGAGCCTATGAAGAATGGACATTAGGCTATGACAATTCAGTAGATGGTGTGAGAGCTATTTTAACTCCAGCTAAAGGAGTTACTATAAAAGGTATTTGGGGTACGCAGCGTTATTTTTGGGATAAGTATGAAAAAAATAGCCGTGGAATTGTTCGTGGTGGAGATATGGATTTTTTCTTAAATGATATTATTTCTTCTTTAAGCGAAAGCAAAACTAAAATTACTTTAGGAGGTGGTTTAGTAAGCAGATATCAAGCAGATATGGATCCCATATATAAACTGCCCGAAAACGTTGCAGCATGGTCAGGAAGAATGAACCTATCTTATGGAGGTTTCTTTTGGCTAACAGAATATGCTCATAAAATAAACGATCCTAATGCCATCAATAATTTTATTTATAAGGATGGTCAAGCTATATATTCCTCTGTTTCCTATTCACAAAAAGGCTTTGGCATATCGGCTAGCGCCAAATGGATTGACAATATGGGATTTAAATCGGATAGAGCAGTAACAGGGCAATCATTGGATATCAATTTCTTACCTCCTTTAACTAAAACACATAGCTACAGTTTAATGGCTATGTATCCTTATGCTACTCAACCTAATGGTGAAGCAGCATTTCAGGCCACCATAAACTATCATGTACCTAAAAAATCGGCACTTGGTGGAAAATATGGAATGGGTATTGAGCTTAACTTCTCCCGAACACAATCTATTAAGAAAACCTTAGCGAGCGATTCTGACGTTATTGGAGAACCTGGAACCTTAGGTTATGAATCAAAATTTTTATCTTTAGGTGATGAATTATATTTTCAAGATATAGGTATTGAAATTGACAAAAAGATTAACCGTCATTTTAAACTTATTGCTTCGGCTGATCTGTTTAATTACAATATGGATATTATCGAAGGACATCCTGGCGAACCAATGGTTGATGCTTTTGTGTGGGTTACAGACTTATCGTACCGATTTAAAAGGAAACATAGTATTCGTTGGGAAATGTCGCAATTACTTACCAAACAAGATCAAGGAAATTGGTTGGCTACCACAATAGAATATAATTTTGCCCCCAAATGGTTTTTGGCTATTATGGATCAATACAACTATGTGAATAAAGATGGTGTAATATCCTATACTACACCAGAAGGTGAGATTCATAAAAAAACTATTGAAAAATTGCATTATCCTACTGTTTCTGCTGGATATACAAAAGGTACAACACGTGTTTTATTATCTTATGGTCGTCAGAGAGAAGGGATTTTATGTGTAGGCGGTGTCTGTAGAGTAGTTCCCAAATCAAATGGTTTTAAAATTACTATCACCAGTAGTTTCTAATAAATAAATCAAGAAAAAATGAAGATATCTAATATAATTATAGCGGCTTTACTCATTAGTTTTTCTTTTATGGCATGCGACAAAGTTGAAGCACCCTATAAAGAAGAAAAAGAAATAAAAGTCAACAGAAAAGTATTACTCGAAGATTTTACTGGGCATAAATGTGTAAATTGTCCCAATGCACACGATATTGCACATGATCTTCAAGAGTTATATGGCGAAGATAATCTTATCGTAATAGCTACCCATGCCGGATTTTTCTCTACCCCAAGCCCGGGAGATTTCGCCTATGATTTCCGTACTGAAGCAGGAACCGAATGGGCCGATTATTATGGTATTCAGAATTACCCAAGCGGCTTAGTAGACAGAGTAGAATATGGAGGCTCACCCATCTTAGACAAGGACCAATGGGGTGCTAAGGTAGATGAAGAATTTAAAAAAGAAGCTGCTGTTAAAATTGAAATTGAAAGCAGTTTATCCGATCGTAAATTAGGTGGTGACATCACCTTAACCTTTGCGAAAGACTTAGGTGCACAAGCTAAAATACAAATACTTATCACAGAAGATAATATTGTTAAACCCCAGGTTATTCCAGGTGGCCAAGATGACAACTATGTACATATGCACGTGATGCGTAGTACGGTTAATGGCTCGTGGGGCGAAAATTTAGGCTCCGCTACTTATCAAAAAGGCGATACTGAAACAATTAGCTTCTCAGATTTTTCTTTAGGTGAGGATTGGGTTTCAGAGGAGCTTACTCTGATAGCTTTTGTGTATGATGAAGAAAGTGGAGAGGTTCTACAGGTTGAAAAAAAGCAATTAATTTCTGATGAAAAACCTGAAATCACTAAAAAAGTATTGCTAGAAGATTTTACAGGACACAAATGTGTTAATTGTCCAAATGCTCACGAAATAGCTCATAATCTTCAAAATCTATACGGTGAAGAAGATCTCATAGTAGTAGCTATTCATGCAGGTTTCTTCTCTACTCCTAGTTCTGGGACTTTTGAATATGACTTTCGCACAGAAGCTGGCACCGAATGGGCTGATTTTTATGGTATTCAAAACTACCCTAGCGGCTTGGTTGACAGAGTTGAGTATGGAGGATCTCCAATCTTAGATAAAGACCAATGGGGAGCAAAAGTTGATGAGGAGTTCAGTAAAAGTCCATCTTTAGGTATCACTATAGACTACAGCTTATCAGGTAGTAAACTAAATGGCGATATTTCCTTAGAATTTGTTGAAAATATTAGTAAACAAGCTAAAATACAAATCCTTATTACAGAAGATAATATTGTTAAACCACAAGTTATACCAGGTGGTCAAGACGAAAATTATGTTCATATGCATGTGATGCGTGCTGCTGTTAATGGATCTTGGGGCGAAGTGCTATCCTCTGCCACTTACAGTATAGATGAAACAGAGAGTATCCATTTTACGGATTTCAATTTAGGCAGTGATTGGGTTACAAACGAGTTATCCATAATTGCTTATGTTTATGACGAAGAGAGCGGCGAAGTTCTTCAAGTAGAAAAAAAGAAAATTGTAGATTAGAAAAATACCACATAAATGATTAAATTAGCGGTTAAAATCTTTAACCGCTTTTTTTATGTCAAAAACAAAAATATTATTTTCCTTGTACGCACTATTAAGTGCAGCTGTAATCTGGTCGCAACTCATCCATGCCGATGCTATTCAAAACATTTTAAAACCCTTATTAATGCCTAGCTTAATGCTTATTTATGCTTTGTTGTTGAATGGGAAATTTAAAAAGAAAGACTATATGCTTTTAGCAGCCTTGTTCTTTAGTATGTGGGGCGATGCCTTTCTGATGCCCTACTTTGATATTTTTATGGCTGGATTGGGATCTTTTTTAACAGCACATATTTTTTATTTGATACTGTTTATTCCTGAACTAGAAAAACCCATAAAACTGAACACTCAAAAGAAAACAATTGCCACTATTGGTTTTATTTTCTATGTTTTTCTAGTTGTTCTAATTTTAAGTAAATTAATAAGTACTGCACAATCACCCATTTTAATGGTGGCCATATTTATTTATGCTAGTGTGCTATTTTCTGTATTTATTGTGGCATTGCTTCGTCATCAGTTGGCTCCAAAATCTTATCAATATATACTTATTGGATCTGCTCTTTTTTTACTTTCTGATGGTCTGTTAGCCATTAACAAATTCGTTGAGCCTATGTGGCTTTCTCGTTTATGGGTAATGAGTACCTATACAGCTGCTCAAGCCTTTCTTATGTATGGTTGGTATAAAAGATATGGGAAATAATAATTTTCAATATTTGAAGTAAATATCCCATACTAACTAAACAGATGCATCTAAATTTTCTGTATATTCGTAAAAAAATATATAAAACTTCAATTTATGGAATCCAAAGTATATAGCATTAGTGAATTACAGTTTGAACACAGACTGTGGAAAAGTGAAATGAAAATAGTGATAGGTGAACTCAGGGTTTATCAAAAATGGCTATCGTGCATGAGTCAGAAAAGCCAAAAACTTGAGTTTCAGAAGAAAATAGAACGTTTTCAGAATAAATTTGATATACAAAAAATACATTTTGATGATTTTAACGACAAAATAAACTCTCAAGATAGTTATGTTGAATCATTAGAAAAAGAACAACAAAAAGATATTTCAAAGGAACATATTACTGATCATACTCACTTAAGAGAAGATATTAATACAGGACTTAAACTATTTAAAGAACTCACGGTTGAGTATAAAACTTTTTGTGAATCAGTAGAATTTTAAATCAATACTGCAAGAAGAAAAAATAGCTGTGCTCCTCTATAGATATAGACCGTTACAAAAGCAA
>JAOZUW010000116.1:7022-8687 GCA_029938465.1 Bacteroidales bacterium
GCTGTAAACTGCCTAGCTTGTTCAATGGCATTTTGACCTGTGCTGGCATCTAAAACCAGTAGTATTTCATGTGGAGCATCAGGTAAAACTTTTTTCATCACTCTTTTTATTTTACCTAACTCATTCATTAAATTCACCTTATTATGAAGGCGACCGGCAGTATCAATAATAATCACATCGGCATTTTGAGAAACGCCTGATTTTAAAGTATCAAAAGCTACTGAAGCAGGGTCGGCACCCATACCTTGGGTTACAATGGGTACTCCAACACGTTCTGACCATATTCTCAACTGATCTACGGCAGCAGCTCTAAAAGTATCGCTAGCGCCTAAAACCACACTCTTGCCAGCCTTTTTAAACTGATAAGCCAATTTGCCAATAGTGGTCGTTTTCCCCACACCATTTACACCTACTACCATAATCACATAAGGATTATCTTGAGGTGGAAAATTGAAGTCTTTTAAATTTGGGTTTTCATTTTCTGACATTAATGCGGCAATTTCTTCTTTTAAAATACCGTTTAACTCAGAAGTACCTACATATTTATCTCTTGAAACCCGCTCTTCTATTCTTTCAATGATTTTCAGGGTAGTATCCACACCTACATCCGAAGTCACTAAAATTTCTTCTAAATCGTCGAGCACCTCATCGTCAACCTTATCTTTACCCACCAAACTCTTGGTGAGCTTACCAAAAAGGCTGGTTTTGGTTTTCTCCAAACCTTTATCCAGATTTTCTTTTTTCTCTTTATTTAAAAAGGAGAACATGCCCATATCAATATATTTTTTTATAACAATAAAAATGCTTTATCCATAAATGAATAAAGCATCAATACATCCTACTAATTGTAATTACAATTAATTATTTTTTTGCAATAAGTTCTTTTGCTTCAGATAAAGGCAGTGAGTCTTCTTTGAAATAATAAGCTCCTGTTTTTTCTGATTTTAATGTACGGATTACCTTTGCCCAGTCTTTACCGGCAGTTTGTAAGGTTGCTACTACTTTCTTAGCCATATCTTAACTCCTTATTTTATTTCTCTGTGAATAGTCATTTTCTTCAGAATAGGATTGAATTTTTTCAATTCTAATCTATCTGGAGTATTTTTTCTGTTCTTTGTAGTGATATAACGAGAAGTACCCGGCATTCCACTATCTTTGTGCTCAGTACACTCCAAAATTACTTGTCCTCTTGCTTCTTTGCTTTTCTTTGCCATTTTCTTTATTTTTTCAGGGCTGCAAAAGTATTACTAATTTTTGGTTTGACAAAATAGTAATACCCTTTTTTTTATATTCTTTCTATTTTTTATTTCCGGTTGCGAAAGTAGTGCTTTTTATTGGAAGAAGGAAAGGGTTTTTTTAATAAATAATTCCCTCTACTACTCTTAAATCCTCAATCCCTATTCATTATTCTTAATTCACCATTCATTACTCACTATTCACTATTCTTAATTCTTAACTCACTATTCACTATTCTTAACTCTTATCCCGAAAACTTTCGGGACACTATTCCCCATTCACCATTCACCATTCACTATTCACTATTCACCATTCACTATTCACTATTCACTATTCACCATTCACTATTCACTATTCACCATTCACTATTCACCATTCACTATTCACTACTCACTATTCACCATTCACCACTCACTATTCACCATTCAC
>JAOZUW010000232.1 GCA_029938465.1 Bacteroidales bacterium
ACCTTTGGCAAGAGACAAAATGAAGGTAATAAAATCATTTTTTCCCTTTTTTAAAAAAGGGAATCAAAAACCTCCGCTATTGAGAAAAAGCTACTTCGTATAATTTTGCCACTAAAACAAAAAAACTCATCTTTATAGCCGCTAACAATAATCAAATCATCAATAAGTTTTGCTTTCATTATTAAATATAGATTCAAACTTCTTTCTTGGTTTGGCGTCTAACATCTTCAAACAGTTTTTGTTTTCACGTTTCAAAATCATCCTCCGTTTAACGCTTTTTCTCAAAGGCGGATTAGACTTTTGAAAAAAGTCTTTAGGACTTAAAGTTCAGAGCTTTCGGTTGTAAGCTATACCGAAGTTTGGCTATTTGAAATTAGGATTCGACAAGCCCACTTGGGCACGTGTTGGCCTTTGGCAGTCAATCCCAAAAGCATTCTGGATGATTGCTCATGAATTTATACTTTGTCCTGTTTTGTAGACGGAATGGAGGGATTCAAATGAACCCATAAAGAATATAGGAAGACCTTATTATGCTTTTGTTTTTCCAACAAAACGAATCAGTAAATATAATACAGTAAAACCTATGATAAAAGCAAAAGGCACTGGTAATCCGTAAGCTACAGGAATAGTACCTATAAATAAAGAAACAGCTCCAACAGATAAAGCATAAGGCATTTGTGTTTGCACATGGCTGATATGATTGCACTGACTGGCTAATGAGCTCATAATAGTAGTGTCGGAAATGGGGCTACAATGATCGCCTAAAACAGAGCCGGCTAAAATAACAGCAACTACATTATGAAATAAACCCATCGATTCATCATAATTCATACCTGCTTCTTCGGATAAAAGCCAAACGGCTGGCAACATTAGCGGATATAGTATAGCCATAGTTCCCCATGACGAGCCAGTAGAAAAAGCAACTAAAGCTGCCAAAACAAATGCTAATCCCGGGACTAAAAACGGGCTTACTTGCCAAGAAACTAAACTTCCCGAAATATATTGTGCAGTGTGTAAATCTTCGGTTAAACTAGCCAAAGCCCAAGCTAAAGTTAAGATAAGAACAGCTGTAAGCATTAGTTTAAAACCATCAAGCATACTCTCCATACTTTCTTTTAAGGAAAGCAGTTTTTGCGATATACTTAGTGTTACTGCAACTGCAACACCAGCCAAAGAGGACCAAAGCAATGCCAAATAAGAGTCAGCATGGCCTATAACCTCACTTAAATTCCGACCAAATCCAAAGTTTTCACTCCAGCCAACCGCTTCAATGCCAGTATAAAGCAAACCCATCATAGTACCAAAAACTACTGTAAGCACAGGAATAAGTGCATTAAGTGCTTTTGGAGATATGCCTTTTTTTGGTGAAAAATCATCTTCACAACCTGGTGTTTTATCTTTTAACTCTTTAGTGATATTTGCCAATTGATGTTCTGCTTTTTTCATAGGACCAAAATCTCGTCCCGTTATTATAATCATCAAAACAAAACCTAAAGTAAAGATGGGATAAAACGAATATTGCAAGGAGTGAAGAAAAACAATATAAGGTGTTTCATCGAGATTTAGCATTTTTATTCCATCCTGTATATAGCTTAACTCCGCGCCTATCCAAGTAGTAATCAAAGCAATAGAAGCAATTGGAGCTGCGGTAGAATCTACCAGATAGGCCAGCTTTTCTCTGGATATATTAAGTTTATCGGTAACAGGGCGCATAGTGTTGCCTACCACTAAAGTATTGGCATAATCATCAAAAAATATGGCTATTCCTAAAAGCCAAGTAATAAACTGTCCGCTTTTTGGCGTTTTGGCATATTTGCTTAGATAATTAACAATACCACGCATTCCACCATTTTTGGTGATGATATGAACCATACCTCCAATCATTAAGGAAAAAACGATAATAGATAAATGCCCAGTATTGTTTAGAGCATGTAAAATATATTTATCTACAATAGAGAAAAACCCTTTGGTAAGGGCAGAGAAAAATCCCATTCCAAAATACCAGTAAATGGTAAAAGTTCCCGAAAAAATTCCTATAAAAAGAGCAGTAAAGACTTCTTTAAAAAGTAAAGCCATCAATATGGCAATTAGTGGAGGAATAATACTAAACCATAATGGAATAGGATCCACATTCACTTGAATACTACCATAGTTAGAAGTAATTTCAAATAAAGTTTCGTGATCAATATTTATAGGATAATGGGCTATTCCATTTTTCACTTCCAATAATTCCAATTCCCCATTTATATTTACACTGAGCTCTTGTTCTGTATTTGGAACAATAATGCGAAGTAGAGCCGGCTCTCCCTGCATCACAATCAGAGGTTTTTCAATGGACCATTGGGTGTTTTCTTCGGCTATACATTTACTCCCAGAAAAAACAATTAGCAACACAAAGAGCAGCTTAATTTTATTCAGGCCATGGAGAAATGATAATTGCATATCAGAATTTTGTGCTAATGTATAAAAAAAGAGCTTACTAATTGTTTTCTCTATTTCTTGTACTGCTCTGAGATCTATTCTTAAAAG
>JAOZUW010000117.1:0-1779 GCA_029938465.1 Bacteroidales bacterium
TCCTCCCGATAGGGATGGCAAGGCAGGGTTTTAACTAACGATTGAGACCAATAAAGCAATAAATTTTTATTAATACCAGGCTTGCACTTCTGTTAATGCCAAAGCCGGAATATTCAATTTATTCTTTTTCCTGTAACCATTTAAAACCTGATGCACTTTGGTAGCTTTAGTTTCTTTTAATTCGTCTGGAGAATTAAAACCAGCATCAATAACTACATTGGCCCATTCCTCGGCTAATCCAATAGCTATAAAATCTTCGGGTTTAGGAAGTACTTTCTTGGGTTCTGGCTTCATTTGAGGAAAGAATAACACTTCTTGAATAGAAGAATTATTGGTCATAAACATCACCAAACGGTCAATTCCTATGCCCATACCAGAAGTTGGGGGCATGGCATATTCCAGAGAACGAACAAAGTCCAAATCAATAAACATAGCTTCATCATCACCACGTTCCATAAGCTTCACTTGATCTTCGAAACGTTGTAACTGATCAATTGGATCATTCAGTTCGGTATAAGCATTGGCTAGTTCTTTTCCATTTACCATTAATTCAAAACGCTCCGTAAGATCAGGATTTTCACGATGACGCTTACACAAGGGCGACATTTCTACAGGATAATCGGTAATAAAAGTAGGCTGAATGTATTTGTGTTCACATTTCTCGCCAAATATTTCATCAATAAGTTTTCCCTTTCCCATAGTATCATCAACAGTAAGACCTAAATCACGAGCCGCAGCTCTCATTTCTTCTTCCGATTTACCGTTTAAATCATAACCGGTATGGGTTTTAATGGCTTCTAAAATTGGCACTCTTGCATAAGGAGCCTGAAAATTAATTTCATTTTCACCAAATATCATTTTTGTAGTTCCATGAACTTCCATAGCAATGGTTTCCAGCATTTGCTCTGTAAAATTCATCATCCACTTATAATCTTTATAAGCCACGTATATTTCCAAAACAGTAAACTCAGGATTATGAGTACGATCCATTCCTTCGTTTCTAAAATCCTTGGCAAACTCATACACTCCCTCATATCCACCTACAATAAGTCTTTTAAGATATAACTCATTTGCAATTCTTAAATACATGGGAATATCTAAAGAATTATGATGAGTTTTAAAAGGACGAGCAGCTGCACCACCAGGTATGGCCTGTAAAATGGGCGTTTCCACTTCTAAATAACCTTGCCTATTAAAAAAGTTACGCATACTTTGAATAATCTGGCTTCGTTTCACAAAAACGTCACTTACTTTATCATTAACGATTAAGTCTACATATCGTTGGCGATAACGCATCTCAGGATCAGTAAAAGCATCATAGGTTTTCCCGTCTTTTTCTTTTACTATAGGAAGAGGCTTTAGCGCTTTTGATAATAGTGTAAGCTCTTTTACATATATACTTATTTCTCCCATTTTAGTAATAAATACACGGCCTTTTACACCAACAATATCGCCAATATCCATCAAACGTTTAAAAACAATATTATACATTGTTTTATCCTCTCCACCACATATTTCATCACGCTTAATATAAGCTTGAATACGACCTGTACTATCTTTTAACTCCACAAAAGAGGCAGCACCCATAATACGACGACTCATTATTCTTCCAGCAAAGCTAATATCCTGAAACAGACTCTCCTCATTAGGATACTTTTCTTTTATTTCTTTGGCATTAGCGTTTACTTTATACTCTGCTGCAGGATAAGGGTCAATACCTAGTTTTCTTAACTCCAGCAATGAATTACGTCTGATTTGTTCTTGTTCGCTCAGGGCCAT
>JAOZUW010000117.1:1879-8561 GCA_029938465.1 Bacteroidales bacterium
GCATTTTAATGCTGTCTTTGTCGCTTTCCTCTTGTTATAAACAACAAGAAGATGCCACAATACAAGATTATGATATTACATTAACTTACTACGATATTGATTTTGATTTTAAACCTTATAAAACATTCATTCTCAGGGATTCAGTAATACTAATCAGTGATTACCTAACACAAAAAGAGAAAAAAGATTTCTATACTAATGGAACTTCAGATAAGATTAGAGCTAAGATTAGTAGTGAATTTACAGCTCTTGGATATACACAAGTAGAAGAAGATGCAGATCCTGATTTTTTGGTGAACCCTACAGTAACTTTAATGGAGCAAACAGGATATTACTACTCCCCCGGCTGGTGGTGGGGTTATGGTGGCTATTGGGGTTGGTATTGGAAAGGTACTGACTATTATTATTATCCATATTATCCGTATTACGGGACTTCCTATTCTTACACCTACCAATCAGGTTCATTAATCATTGAAATGTTTAATGGAGATTCCTACATGGCTTATATTGATTGGCTAGAAGAAAACGGTCCTGATGCTGATCCTTCTGGTGCTCCGAAAGTTGAGCTAAACTGGACAGCTCATATTAGTGGTGTAGCTGGTACTAGTGGCGATTACAATAAAAGCAGAACAGAAAATGGCATTGAAGAAGCCTTTAATCAATCACCATATTTGAAGAAATAAACTGAAAAAAACAAAGAAAATGAAAAAATATTATATCATAATTATTATGGTGGCTGCTTTGGGATTTTCTCAGACAGGCTACTCTCAAGAAGCAGATGCTACAGGATATATTAGAACATATGCACAACCAAGCGGAATGCTTACTTTTGATTGGATCGTTGGTATTCCAATGGGAGCAATGAGTAACGATTTTATTAGTGAAACATCTACCCGTGGTTTTAATATGGAATACCGCTATTTTTTAAATAGTCCTCTCAGTATTGGTGGTGGATTTAGCTGGCAAGGTTTTAGTGAGAAATATGAAAGAAGTACTTATGAAACTGAAGGTGTTGCTATTACTTCAACACGTTTTAATTATCTTTATGTATTTCCCTTGTATGTAAACTTCCATTATTATCCTATTAAAAATAATCATATTTTTCCTTTTATAGGTATCAACATTGGAGCCACGAGTATTGATAAGCAAGATCAAATTGGGATGTATTATATCCAAGATGAAAGCTGGCATTTTAATGTTCAACCAGAGGTTGGTGCTTTGTTTAAGATAAACCCAAGAGGTACTTTTGGTTTAATATTTAAAGCCAAGTACAACTATATCACCTATAATGAAGGTAAATTGAATAACTTATCCCAATTGAATCTCTATTTTGGAGCTTCTTTTGACTTCTAGTTAGAGTCAGAAATAAAAACAAAAAAATCGGATATCTTCTTAGGTATCCGATTTTTTTATTTCTAAACAATAGGCTTAGCAATCATTCTTTTATTAAATTTGTTGTTTATGAAAAATTTTGTGGAGCGATATAAACTGTTGTTATTAAGTTTGCTACTAGGCATACTGGTGCTGGCATCATTAATAACTAACCATAACGATACAAAAGAACTGAAGCAAATTGCTCAGCAAATGCAAAGTCGCATTCAATCTGACAGAATAATACTAGATAATATTTTACTTGATTTACAAGAAACACTTTTGATCAGTGGTAAAAAAGCTTACGAAAAAAAATCGCTGGAATACCAGAGTAATTATAAAGATCAATTTGCTTTTTATCTATATCAAAATGAAAAACTAAGCCTTTGGACAGATAACCATATCCCTGTTTCCAACTTTCAAAAAGACTTTAATGAGGGAGAACTACAGCATATTGGCTCCTACCATGTTTTATCAGATAAAAAGCAATTTCAAGAATTCAGCCTTATTGGTTTGCAAATTATTGAAATAAAATATCCTTGGGAAAACAACTATCTTTTACATCATATTGCTCCATATTTTAAACTGAAAACCGAAATAGATATAAATTCTGATAGTGGTCAGGTGATACTCGACAGCCATAAAAAGAAGTTGTTTTATATTCAAATGAAAGCCAAAAAGAAGATGGAAGAAATTCCATTTCTTTTATTTCTTTTATTCACTTTATCATTTTTTGTTCTAGCCCTCTTATTAAAAAATGCCTTAAGCAGTCTTCAGGAAAGAAATATTGGACTATCAATTGTTTCATTTGTCGCCATAATGTGGATTTGGTTTAAAATCCACTTCATCCTTGGATTTCCTGAACAACTCATTCACAGTCAGTTATTTTCATCTAATATCTATGCCCATTCTCTGATTCAACCCTCATTAGGTCATTTGTTTTATAGCAGCATCATTCTGTTTCTCACGGTGATATTTCTTTTGCCTGCCATAAAGCAAATAAAACAAAGAAAGTGGTTTCTGTATCTGTTTTTAATTTTAATCTTTATGGCATTCTATGCCATCATTTTATTAATTAAAAGCTTAATATTCGATTCTCAAATCAACCTGAACTTATTTCAACTATCCTCTCTCAATAGATTTAGTTATTTGGCATTATGGATTATTTATATTGTATTTTTATCCTGGCTTATACTGGTTCATCAATTTTTTAAAAATATCAGTCAATGGAAAAGTACCAGTATTCATTTATGGAGTTTTATCCTCAGCATCGAACTACTTAACTTTATTCTTTTTCTTTACTTACATCAAACAGTTTATATTTTGATGATGCTTGTGGGTCTGTTTGTTATAGCGATCTTTTATTTGCAAAAACACAAAAACACAAAGCATCGGCTCAGCATCATACTCTTTTATCTATTATTTTTTACTTCTATCTCTGCGGCATATATCAATAGTTTAAGTACTATTAAAGAAGAAAAAAACAGACAAACAGCCGTTTTAACTGCAAATTTGGAGAAAGACCCTTTGTTTGAATCTTACTTTTTAACTAATGATGATCACATAATTAATAACCCTATTGTAAAAGAATTACTATGCGATAGTTTAAACTCGCAAGTTGACGATAGCTTACTACATTATATCACCGATTATTACTTTAAAGATTATAGTCAACTTTATTATATCAATCTTATCCATTGCAAGCAGAATAGCCTCATTACTATTATGCCTGAAAATATTGAAACACCCTGCTTCAATTATTTTCAAGAAAAATCTACTCGAGCACAAGAAGTTGTAGAACCCAATATTTTATACCTTATTGAAGGCTCTTTTCAATACAGACACTATTTAGCAAAACTTAATATTAGCTTAGATTCCATTTGTAATTCGAGTATTTTTATTGAATTTGTTTCTAAAATTAAAGCCAAAGAAATGGGCTTACCAGCTATTTTAGAGAAAGCACATTTGAGCCAACATCGCCTCATTAGAAATTATTCTTATGCCATTTATAAAAACAATGAACTTTTAGAGCGCTATGGAAAATATGATTACCGACAAAAACTGATTGATTACAAATTAGAAACAAATAAAACCCAATTTTTTGATTTACAAGGATATAAACACTACCTCTACGCTCAAAACGAGAATGAAGTAATGATGGTAAGCCTGGAAAAGCCAAAACCATTAGAGCAACTGGCATCCTTTACTTTTATTTTTCTATTTTACAGTTTGCTTACTTTTCTGCTTTATAGTCTATTATTTCCCAGGAGCTTAAAAGAGTCAATAAACAGTTTCCAAGGGCGATTACAGTATTCCATGATCATTCTTTTACTCTTCTCATTTGTTTTAATTGGTCTATCTAGTTTGTATTACATTTATTACTTAAACCAAAACAAAAACAAAAATATTCTATTAGAGAAAGCACACTCGGTACTTATTGAATTAGAACATAAACTAAGCGGGATAGAAGAGTTTACTGTGGAAGATCAGGCTTATACTGAAAGTTTATTGATCAAATTCTCGGAAGTATTTTTTACAGATATCACTCTATTTAATGGAGATGGCTTACTCATTGCCAGTAGCCGTCCCGAAATGTTCACCGCAGAATTGTTATCAAAACGAATGGAGGCTGAGGCTTTTTATGAATTGAATTTTTTGCGAAACTCTTATTTCATTCAAGATGAAAAAATTGGAACACAAGAATATCTTTCAGCTTATCTGCCTTTCCGAAATAGAGAAAACCTATCCGTAGCCTATCTCAATCTGCCTTATTTTGCTAAACAATATGAATTGGAAGAGGAAGTATCGGGCTTTATTGTAGCTTTTCTAAATATTTATCTTTTTTTATTATTGATCACTCTTCTAATAAGCATTATCATCTCACGCTATTTAAGCAAGCCTCTTTTGTTGATAAAAGAAAAACTGCAACATTTAGATTTGGAACATACCAATGACAAAATTGAATGGAAAAAAGATGATGAAATTGGTGAACTGGTAAAAGAATACAATCGAATGGTAGATGAATTGAGCCTAAGCGCTTCAAAATTAGCTCGCTCTCAAAGAGAATCCGCATGGCGCGAAATGGCTCAACAAATAGCCCACGAAATTAAAAACCCACTAACACCTATGAAACTCAATGTGCAATATCTGCAAAAAGCTTGGGACGACGGAGTGGATGATTACGAAGAGCGAATGAAAAAGATTACCAAAGGTTTGCAAGAACAAATTGATGTTTTAAGCAATATTGCCAACCAGTTTAGCTCCTTTGCTGCCTTAGAAGAAATACATATTACCAAACTATCTTTAACACCCATTATAGAAGATGTAATAGCTATTTTCAAAAGCAATGAATATATTACTTTTGAAACTCATTTCGAAGATAAAAACATACAAGTTTATGCTGATAAAAATCAATTGATAAGAATCTTTAACAACCTTTATAAAAATGCTATTCAAGCTATAGGTCAGCATCAAAAAGGTGTTATCACAACTCAAGTATCAGTAGGCATACATCATATTAAAATAGATATTACAGACAATGGTTGCGGAATTACAGCAGAAGAATTAGCCCATATTTTTGAGCCGCGTTTTACTACTAAAACCAGTGGTATGGGCTTGGGTTTAGCTTTAGTGAAAAAGATGCTAGAGAACGTTGATGGAAGTATCAGCGTGCATTCTAAAGAAAATATGGGCAGTACTTTTTCTGTGTTTTTACCACTGAAACCTAAGGAATAATAAGTATTCTATCCTGACTTAGTATTTAACTCCAAACAGCTGTATTCTGCAAACTATTCAACTTGAAATCATAAATATGAGTGCTTATTCATAACATGTACTATTCCAGTAAAAAAACGACAAAGTGTCAGCAAAATTTACTTTTTATGTAGATTTACAGGCTTAGTGGCAAGTATTATCTAAAAATAGGCATTGGCATAGTTTTAGACAACACAAGAAAACAATAAAGAAAATAAACTCTAAATATATAAATCATGAGCGAAGCAATTGATAAAGTTCAAACCCTAATCATCGGGTCGGGTCCTGCTGGATACACTGCAGGCATTTACGCTGGTCGTGCATCATTAAACCCTGTAATGTATCAGGGCATGCAACCTGGCGGACAATTAACTATTACTACAGAAGTAGAAAATTTTCCTGGATATCCAGAAGGGACTGATGGTCCTGCTATGATGGAAGATTTAAAAAAACAAGCCGAGAAATACGGTACTGATGTTCGTTGGGGTGAAATTATAGAAGCTGATTTCAGTAAAAGACCTTTTATTTGTAAAGCAGATGATGGTAAAACAATTGAAGCCGAAACGGTAATTATTGCAACTGGAGCTTCAGCTCAATGGTTAGGTTTACCTTCGGAAAAAGAATTTAATGGTGGTGGCGTATCTGCTTGTGCTACTTGCGATGGTTTTTTCTATAAAGGAAAAGACGTAGCTGTAGTTGGAGGTGGCGATACTGCTTGTGAAGAAGCATCATACTTAGCCAATATTACCAATAAAGTATACTTAATTGTGCGTAGAGATGAGTTAAGAGCCTCTAAAGCTATGCAAGAAAGAGTAAAGAAAAATCCAAAAATTGAAATTCTTTGGAATCATAATACTAAAGAGATAGTAGGAACAAAAAGTGGGTTTATGAAAGCCGTTAATGGTGCTATTCTATTGAATAACAAAACCAATGAAGAAACAAAAATAGATATTGAAGGTTTCTTTGTAGCTATTGGCCATACTCCTAACTCTCGTATTTTTAAAGGACAAATAAATATGGACGAAACAGGTTATATTGAAACATTACCTGGTACAACCCAAACTAATATTCCAGGTGTTTATGCTGCCGGTGATGTTCAAGATAAGACTTTCCGTCAAGCTATCACAGCTGCTGGAACAGGATGTATGGCTGCTATTGAAGCCGAACGCTTTATTGGCGATCAAGAATAAAGCTTACTTTAATGCCATAAAAAAAACGCTTTCTTAATATTAGGAAAGCGTTTTTTTATTTTTGGTATTTCTTGTTTTCAAAGTTTACAGCTAAGCTAAGGGTTGACAGCCCCTTTTTAGGGGATAGCGACCCTGGTGCCTAGTGAGTTCAAATTGCTTCAAGAGCTCAGGGGCTTCCATCCCCACCTTAGATCGCATTGGCGTCAACTTTAATTAACATAAATGTCTTGGGATTCCTTTGCTGACAAGCGTTTCACTAAAAAATAACTGTGTTCTATAACGATTTTATCAGATGACCTTCTAGTTGTTTTCATTTTGTCTTGACACAAAAGAAAGTAATCCCGATAGCTATCGGGACAAGACTGATT
>JAOZUW010000026.1:0-2225 GCA_029938465.1 Bacteroidales bacterium
TAAGCTTTACAATAGCTTATCTTATTGTTGGAGTAATGGGCTATGACTGGTATGTAATGGAAATAGCCACCTTATTTTTTGCTATGGGATTGGCATCAGGTGCAGCTATGAATTACGCACCAAACAAAATCACCAAATTATTTATTGATGGCGTAAAAGACATCACCTCTGCAGCTTTGGTTGTAGGTTTAGCAGGTGGTATTATTGTGATTTTAAATAATGGTCAAATTATTGACACTTTATTGTATTATATATCGCAAAGCATGAATGATTTTGGTCGTCTGGCCTCTTTACAAATGATGTATGTTTTCCAAACCATTATTAACGTATTGATTCCATCCGGATCGGCAAAAGCAGCACTTACCATGCCTATTATGTCACAATTCTCCGATTTAATTGGCGTTTCGCGACAAGCTACTGTAATGGCTTTTCAGTTTGGTGATGGTTTTACCAATATGATTACACCCACATCCGGCGTTTTGATTGGCGTTTTAGGAGTAGCAAAAGTTCCTTACGAAAAATGGGTGAAATGGATTACTCCTTTTATGATTGTTCTTATTCTTTTAGGAGCATTATTGCTCATTCCTACTATATATTTTGACCTAAATGGTTTTTAATAGGTTGCGGTAAAAAACCATCTATCATTACAAAAAATTACAGACCTTTGTCATCTGATTAAAATAGTGAAAAATGAAAATAGCCTTAGCACAATTAAACTATCATATTGGTCATTTTAGTTCCAATGAACAAAAAATGATTCAAGCCATAGAGAAAGCACAAAACGAAAATGCCGATATTGTTGTTTTTGCTGAACTGGCTGTTTCAGGATATCCACCACGGGATTTTCTGGAATTTGAGGATTTTATAGATAAATGCCAAAAAGCTACTGAAAATATTTCAAAACATTGTAATGGTATTGCTGCTATTGTAGGACTACCCACAAAAAACACTGCCAAAAAAGGAAAACCATTACACAATTCGGCTGCTTTTTTAGCAGATGGTAAAATACAAAACATCATACACAAAAGCCTTTTACCCAATTACGATATCTTTGATGAGTATCGCTATTTTGAACCCAATAAATCCTTTTCGTGCATTGACTACAAAGGAAAAAAAATAGCCTTAACTATTTGTGAAGATCTTTGGAATATTGGTGACGATCCTCTCTATACCATTAATCCTATGGATGAGCTGATCAAAGAAAATCCTGATTTGATGATTAATATTGCAGCAAGTCCATTTCATCACGATCAAATGGAAATCCGAAAAGATATCCTTAAAAAAAATGTAGAGAAATACAAAATTCCTCTTTTTTATGTAAATCATGTAGGTGCACAAACCGAACTTCTTTTTGATGGTGGAAGCTTGGTTATCAACCAAAATGGAGAAGAGGTTGCAGAATTAAACTACTTTGAAGAGGATTTTCATGTTTTTGATACTAAAACACTTGTGGCAAATAAATCCATAAAACAAACTCCTGGTAAAATAGCTCTAATTCATGATGCTTTAGTGATGGGAATTAGAAATTATTTTGAAAAACTAGGCTTTAATAAAGCTATTCTAGGCTTAAGCGGCGGTATAGATTCTGCTGTAACTTTAGTTTTGGCTGTTCGTGCATTGGGGGCTGAGAATGTACTGTCGGTTTTGCTTCCTTCGCAATATTCCTCTGATCATTCGGTAAAAGATGCTGAAGATATAGCTAAAAACTTAGGTTCTCCCTACGATATTATTCCTATTAAGGATATTTACACCGCTTTTGAAAAGCAATTAGAACCTCATTTTAAAGGGCTTGATTTTGGTATTGCCGAAGAAAATATCCAAGCAAGAAGCCGTGGGGTGCTTTTAATGGCTTTATCCAATAAGTTTGGTTATATATTGCTCAACACATCTAATAAAAGTGAAGCTGCCGTGGGTTATGGAACCTTATATGGTGATATGAATGGTGGTTTATCTGTTTTGGGCGATGTGTATAAAATAGATGTTTTTGCTTTAGCTAGATATATGAATAAAGATCAGGAAGTAATCCCTTGGAATACCATTACTAAACCACCTTCGGCTGAGCTTCGCCCCGATCAAAAAGACTCCGACTCGCTACCCGATTACGATATCTTGGATGAAATTCTATTTCAATATATTGAGAAGCGTCAAGGACCAAAAGAACTGATAGCCCAAGGTTTTGATGAGGCATTGGTACATAGAATATTAAAAATGGTGAATACCAATGA
>JAOZUW010000026.1:2325-26838 GCA_029938465.1 Bacteroidales bacterium
AATTATTTCTATAAGCAAACCTATAATAAAAATTAAGAGAACTAGCCCAAAGATATTAAACCAATTATCTTCAACCAGATTTTTACTTTTTTCTAAAGGATCATCTTCATCATCAGATATTACACAGCTAATAAAAGCATACTGTACCGCCTTATATATTCCCGGAATTATTAATAATAGAGTGTAAAGAATTATAATTAATCCGGCTTTAAAACCAGCAATAAAGTTTTGTGGCCATTTTTTTAATCCATATTTAACTATTTCTAAGGCAGACCTTTCTTTATCTTCATTTCTCAACAATGAATAAACAAAATTAAAAATGCCTAAGGTTGCAATTACCCCTAATAATTGTCTAATGACATCATATATTCTGGCTTCATCGGCTAACCTCCTCAAATCATCTCCATTTTCAAGATTATTCACACCATAAGCATTATCTGAAATAAATGATACCAGTTCAATAAGCGATTGTATAGGTAAATATACGATTGTAATAACAATAGCAATGGTTAGTAAGTTTTCTTTCCAAACTTTAAAGGAAGAAGATAAGGTTTCTGAAATGGAAACCTTTTGGCTAGCAGGACCTTCTGCCTTCATTTTTCTAGAGAGAATTTTATTATAATATTCAATATGCTTATCAGTTAAACCAACTTTTCTCTCTCTTAGTAATCTAAAAACAGCCAGCAAATCATCATCTGAATAGGTGTTCTTATCATCTAAAATTGCAATAAGCTCAGCTGTTGATTTATCCTGAAACTTTAAATAATGAGCGTTATTTTGCATTTTTTATTGCTTTAAAAACTTCTCACGTATAATTTCTCCATCTAACTCCATTTGAAGAATATAAACGCCCTTGGGTAAATGAGCTACTTGGATTGTTATTTTTTCTGAGGCTACTACTTTTGCAGATTTTTGAACCATTTTACCCGATATATCAAAAATACTCCAGTTAATTTGTTCTATTTCTGTAGTTTTAATATGCAATAGCTCTTTTGCAGGAGAAGGATAGACAAACACTTTGGAAGCTAGATCTATTTCTTCTTGCCCTACAAACATATCTATGGGATAAATATATCCAAGAGTATCTCCGTTATCTATCACTCCTACTAAATCTTTGTGTCCTCCCCACTCAAAACCAGAATTCATATATTCCAAAAATCCATATTCCGGAGTGTATTCAAATGTAGTATATTCGTAAAGCCATTCATCTCCTACCGGACATAATTCATAAAAATAAAGCTCATCGCATTCAGTATACAGTGTAGAAAACCACCCCCCAACTTCATATGAAACTTGTGATTTCTTTTGCCCTCCCCATTTATGAGTGCCTAATCTATTGATTACAAACCCATCAATAATACCCTCAACGTAAGTCGCTTCATTTGGATATGCCTCAGTTATACTTGTGGGGTAAAATACCATATCTTGATAGCCAAAAAATAATTTATCATTTGTGTTTTTCCAATACTCTTCATAATTACTTCGAACATATGCACCAATAACAACAGAATCAGTATAGTGTGTAATATCCATAATATCATAACGAGATTGTCTGTTCCATCCATAAACCTGCTCATCTGCCCACCATTGCCCTTCTGCATAACAAACCACGTCTCCAGGTGAAATATGGGTAAACATATCATCAAATGTCGGGACCGTAACACCCAAATCTCTTCCTTCAATACCTATCAACTGATATTCATTCATCCAATTAATGATTCCATAATTTTTTGAAAGAACAATTTCTTGTCCAGAGGATAATGAAATGGTTTTAACAGAATCTTCTTCTCCAAAAATATCCATAATGCTAAGCTCCGTAATTGTAGCAGAAATATCATCTGTAAAATTCCAACTTTCATTTAATGTACTATAAGGGAAAAGAGAAAAATTGTCAAAAGTAAGAGATGGGTATAAAGTATCAGAAAAATACCATTCTCCTGTAGAATATATTTCAATCTCATCCAATAAAAACTCTGACTGAAAATTAATATAGGTATTTTCGCCTGCTGTTTCCCATAGAACGGCAATTTTGTTTAAATATAGTAATTCCGGATTGGTAGAAGGGCTAATAGAATCCACCCAAAGAACATGGGAAATGAGCCCAGCTGTATCCGTTTCGTAACAAAATTTTTCAGTAGTATTAATAGGAGCCCAGTTTTGAGCAATAATGGATTGAGAAATAATCAATAAGAATGAAAAGAGTACTTGCTTTTTCATAATTATAACAATTTATGTTAATGAAAAAACAAATATAGGGGTTTTTACGAAACTATTCTGGAAGATATTGTTTCAAATCAATAATTATTAATATTCTTCTTTTCCAAAATCAAAAAATACTCCCTACCCTTTCGTGGTTTTATGGAATTATGGGATTTTTCAAGAACTTTTATATCAAAGGCTGGCGAAAATAGTTTTTGATATTCCTCAGCTGTACCTCCAAAAGGTGGATCATCTTTATTAAAATGATGATTAAATAAAAGACCTATTACTTTCCCATTTTCTTGAAGTAGATATTGCATTTGAAGTACATAATTAGGTCTCATTTTAATAGGCAAACTTGAAAAAAAAGTCTGCTCAACAATAATATCATAGCTCTCATTATGCTGAAAAAAATCCTCACAAATAATATGGCTTTCAGGAAAATGAGACATTCTGGTTTTGAAAGTCCGAATCGCCTCTTGGCTAAAATCTAATACAAATATATTTTGAAATCCATTATTCCAAAGATACTCTGCTTCCCAGGCATTACCTGCTCCCGGAATTAAAATCCTTTTGGATTTATCAAACACCTGATCAAAATAGGCAACAATACTTGGTGAAGCATAACCAATATCCCAACCAGTTTTTTTATAAATATACTGTTGATCCCAATAATGAGCTGTAGAATACATTATCCAAAGAATAAATAAGCAATAAAAATAGCGGCAATAATACCTGCAAAATCGGCCAATAAACCTGCCGTAACAGCGTAACGAGTATTTTTTATTGCAACCGAACCAAAGTACACTGCAATAATATAAAAAGTAGTATCCGTAGCTCCTTGGAAGGTACAAGCCAAGCGACCTGCAAAAGAATCAACACCATAAGTATTCATAGTTTCAATCATCACACCTCGGGCACCACCACCAGAGAGCGGTTTCATAATAGCTGTAGGTAAAGCTGGCACAAAATCTGTATTTAAACCTGCCATATTTACCACCCAGGCAATTCCGTCAATAAAATAATCCATAGCACCACTAGCTCTAAAAACACCTATAGCTACCAATATAGCCACTAAAAAAGGAATGATTTTAACAGCTATGCTAAAGCCTTCTTTAGCCCCTTCGATAAAAGTATCATAAATATGTATTTTTTTATGAACACCCAACACAAAAAACATAACGATAATAGAGAACAAGATAACATTGGCAGCCACAGTAGAATATATATTCACCTCCTCGGAAGATAATTGTGCAAAACCATAAATAATCCCGGCAATCAATAAAGAAAAACCACCCAGATAGGTCATTATCACTTTATTAAAAAGATTGATTTTTTGATAAATACTTACTGCAATAATTCCCATTAATGTGCTAAAAAACGTTGAAAGAAGTATAGGTAAAAATATATCAGAAGGATCTGCAGCTCCTAATTGAGCTCTATAAACCATAACGCTAATAGGTATAAGTGTTAAGCCTGAGGTATTGAGTACCAAGAACATGATCATTGCATTGGAAGCAGTATCTTTTTTTGGATTTAACTCTTGCAACTGCTCCATAGCTCTCAGTCCCATGGGTGTGGCAGCATTATCCAATCCTAACATATTTGCCGCCAAATTCATCATAATACTACCATTAACCGGATGGTTTTCAGGTATTTCTGGGAATAGCTTTTTGAAAAAAGGACCTACTATCCGAGAAAGAATAGCAACCATTCCTCCCTTTTCTCCTATTTTCATAAACCCCAACCATAAAGTCATTACTCCTGTTAGCCCTAAACTAAGCTCAAAACCTGTTTTAGCATTTGTAAAAGTACTTTGCATAATAGTGGTGAAAATTTCGGTATCACCAAAAAAAATCAAGCGAATAAGCGCTATCACAAAAGAAATTAAGAAAAAGAAAATAAAAATATAGTTAAGAGCCATTTTTTCTTGTTTTATTCCTCATCCAGCAATTCTACTATTTCATCGGTTAATTCTAAATTATGAAATACATTAGCTACATCTTCATCTTCTTCAAAAGCATTTATAATCTTTATAATACTTTTGGCATGATCTGCACTAAGTGTTTCGGTAGTAAGCGGGATTCTTTGTAATTCTGCTAATTCTGGTTCAATATTCAATTCTTCCAATTTTTTCATCATACTGCCAAAATCTTCCATGGCTGTAGTAATGGTAATGTGACCATCTTCCAATTCAATATCTTCGGCTCCAGCATCTATACATTCAAGTTCAAGCTCTTCAATATCATGGTCACCCACAGGGAAAGTAAATACTCCTTTTCTGTCAAAAATAAAACTTAAAGAACCATTTTTACCTAAATTGCCGCTATATTTATTAAATACCGCACGAACATTAGCAACCGTTCGGGCTGTATTATCCGTAGTACATTCTACAAAGATGGCAATTCCATGTGCTGCATATCCCTCATAGTTAAGCTCTTCAAAATTCCCAGCATCTTTGTCTTCTCCTTTTTTAATAGCACGCTGAATATTGTCCTTTGGCATGCTCACTCCCTTGGCATTGGTAATTGCCAATCGTAAGCGAGGATTAGAATCGGGATCATTACCGCTTTCTTTAACGGCAATGGTAATATCCTTTACAATTTTACTAAACATTTTAGACCGTTTAGCATCATTAGCTCCTTTTTTGCGTTTTATTTTTGACCATTTACTATGTCCTGACATAAAATTATTTTTTATGGTTAAATCTTCTATTAAAATGTAAAAATAATGTTTTTAGCTGACATATTCAATAAAGCTGCAGTTCTGCTCACTTTTTTTTGTAAATTAGCTGTTATTACAATGAACTTTAAACATGTTCAATTTTTAAAATACGCATTATGCTCATAAAAACATTCGGAAGTACATTGATAGGTGTAAACGCTATTACTATCACAGTGGAAGTTAGCATTGACCAAGGAGTGGCATTTTTCTTAGTTGGATTGCCTGATAATGCAGTAAAAGAAAGCCATCAACGTATAGAGGCTGCTCTTAAACATATTGGCTATCGCTTACCTGGAAAAAAGATAGTCATTAATATGGCTCCTGCCGATATTCGTAAAGAAGGCTCTGCTTATGATCTCACTATAGCCATGGGTATTTTAGCTGCTTCGGAACAAATAAAACCTACTGATATTGATAAATATATCATTATGGGAGAGCTTTCGTTAGATGGAGGTTTACAACCCATAAAAGGAGCTTTATCCATTGCCGTTCAAGCCAGAGAAGAAGGTTTTAAAGGTTTTATATTACCCAAACAAAATGCCAAAGAAGCTGCAATTGTAAATAATCTGGATGTTTATGGAGTTGAAAACATTAAAGAAGTCATCGATTTTTTTGAAGGGAAAAACAACTTAGAAAAAGTGATTTTAGATACTCGGAAAGAGTTTTATAACAGTTTAAACGAGTATGAGTTCGATTTTGAAGATGTCAAAGGCCAAGAAAACATTAAAAGAGCTTTAGAAATAGCTGCAGCAGGAAGCCATAATGTGATTTTTATTGGTCCTCCCGGTGCTGGTAAAACAATGCTGGCCAAACGTATGCCCAGTATACTACCTCCTTTAAATCTACACGAAGCATTGGAAACCACAAAAATACATTCAGTTGTAGGAAAACTGAGTCGCAAAGATGCCTTAATTTCTGTTCGTCCTTTTCGTTCGCCCCACCATACTATTAGCGATGCCGGTTTAGTCGGGGGAGGCTCTTACCCACAACCTGGAGAAATATCTTTGGCTCAAAATGGCGTACTTTTTTTAGATGAACTGCCAGAGTTTAAAAGAACGGTATTGGAAGTCATGCGTCAACCTATGGAAGACAGAGTAGTCACTATTTCGCGAGCTAAAATAACGGTGGAATATCCAGCTAGCTTTATGCTTATTGCAGCTATGAATCCTTGCCCCTGTGGTTATTATAATCATCCCGATAAAGACTGTGTATGTGCTCCCGGAATTGTACAAAAATATTTGAATAAAATATCAGGACCTTTATTAGATAGAATTGATATTCATGTAGAAGTAGTTCCTGTCCCTTTTCGTGAAATGGATAGCGATATAAAAGGAGAGAAGAGTGCAGAAGTAAGAAAAAGAGTGGTGAAAGCCAGAGAAATTCAACACACAAGATTTAATGATAATCCTAATGTGCATGCTAACGGACAAATGTCGAGTAAACAGTTACAAAAACACAGCAAACTAAAGCCCGAAGGTCGTGAATTACTTAAAAATGCTATGGAACGTTTAAACCTCTCGGCCAGAGCCTATGATCGTATTTTAAAAGTAGCCCGAACCATTGCTGATTTAGAAGGCACCGAAAATATAGAAAATGATCATATAGCCGAAGCAATAAATTATAGAAGTTTGGATAGAGATAATTGGGGAGCATAATATCAGGGTCGCTATCCCCTCTGGGGCTTTCAACCCTTAGGTGAGGCTTTGAACTTTGAACCTTGAACTTTGAACCTTGAACTTTGAATCTTGAACCTTGAACCTTGAACCTTGAACCCTAAACCTCAAACTTCAACCCTCTACTCCTCCTCTACCAAAATAAAGTCAATTTGTTTTTTTTGCACATTAATACTTTTCACTTGAATACGTATAGCATCACCTAACTTATACTCTTTACCAAATTTCTGGCCACGAACCTGATAGTTTTCTTCATCTAAATGATAAAAATCATCTTTCATATCTACCATACGCACCATTCCTTCCACCTTTGAATCGTCTAAAGCAACATAAATACCCCATTTGCTTACTCCGCTAATAAGACCATCAAATTCATGACCTACTTTATCGCTCATAAACACCGCTTGCATATATTTAATACTAGCTCTTTCGGCTTCTACGGCATTGCGCTCCATTTGAGAGGAATGCTTACATTTTTCTTCATATTCAGCAGCTTGCAAAGAGTTGCCATTTTCTAAATAATGCTGTAGCATACGGTGAACCATTAAATCGGGATACCGACGAATTGGAGATGTGAAATGTGAATAAAAAGGAAATGATAAACCATAATGTCCAATGTTATTAGTGGAATAATAGGCCTTGGCCATGGTTCGGATTGCAATAGTTTCAATCATGTTTTTTTCTCCTTTTCCTTCGATATCCTTAAAGAGTTGATTATAGGAGTTTACAATATCTTGCCTATTATTTATTTTAAGCTGATAACCCAATTTACTCACAAAATTAGCAAAAGTATTAAGCTTTTCTGGGTCAGGCTCATCGTGAACACGATATACAAATGTTTTTGGATTTTTATTGGTTTGACTTGGTTTTCCAATAAATTCAGCCACTTTGCGATTGGCCAAAAGCATAAAATCCTCAATAAGCATATGTGCTTCTTTTTGTTCTCTAATATAAACACCTACAGGGTTGCTTTCTTCATCTAGTTTAAACTTTACTTCCACAGAGTGAAAGCGAATACTCCCTTTTTTAAAGCGTTCATCGCGCAATTTATGAGCCAAAGTATTAAATTGCAGCATTTGCTCTGAGAAAGGACCCTCCTTCCCCTCAATTATTTCTTGTGCTTCTTCGTAACTATACCGATGGTCGGATTTGATTACGGTACGACCATACCATTCTTTTTTTATTTGAGCCTCATCATCCATTTCAAATATGGCAGAAAAAGCCAACTTTTCTTCATTTGGGCGCAAAGAACATACTTCATTAGAAAGTTTTTCAGGTAACATTGGAATCACTCTATCTACCAAATATATGGATGTAGAACGATTAAAAGCTTCTTCTTCTATAGCGCTTCCCGGCTGAACAAAATGAGAAACATCGGCAATATGAATGCCCACTTCCCACAAACCATTTTTTAATTTTTGAAGTGAAATAGCGTCATCAAAATCCTTAGCATCAAAAGGATCTATGGTGATAGTAAAAATATCACGCATATCTCGGCGTTTTTTTATTTCAGAGGCAGGAACTTCATTATTAATCCTTGCAGCTTCTTTTTCAACATGTGCCGGGAAATCGCTTGCAAAGTTATAATCGTATACAATACTGGCTATTTCAACCTTATGATCACCAGGATTTCCCAAAATCTTTACAATTTTCCCAAAAGGATTTCGTGCATGATCAGGCCATTCTATCAACTCAGCTATCACTTTCTGTCCATCTTTGGCACCATTTAAATTCTCTTTAGTGATAAAAAAATCTACTGGGATTTTCACATCATCGGGTATTACAAATCCATAGTTGCGCGATACTTCAACAGTACCTACAAATTTAGTTTTTGCGCGTTCTACAATCTCCAATATTTGTCCTTCTAGCTTACGACCACTTCGTTTGGGGAAAATAAAAAATTTCACCCTATCTCCATTTAAGGCATTGTTGGTATTATTAGGTTTAATAAACACATCTTCTCCACCTTCATCATTAATAATATATGCTTTTCCGGTAGATAGCATATCTACAATTCCTGTGCACTTTGTGTTTTTTCTTCCGTATGAATTAATATATTTTGGTGAGATTTGAAATTTTCCTCTCTTTGATTCTACCAATATTTTTTGATTGAAAAAACTTTCAATTAAGTTTTTTATTTGCATTTTCCCTGCTCTATCAATAACACCTAAACGTTTTGATATTTGTTTGTAATTAAAAGCACTATATGGGCTGTTTGCATATTCTTTTATAATATTTTTTTCTATGGTATTTTTTATTTTTTGTTTCATTTTATTTTATTTTTTGTTTTTTTCACTATTTAAAGTGGATTAATATGATAAAGTTACTTTTTGGGCAATAGTATTTTATACTAGGCCGTGAAAAAACTTTATTTTTTAGGCTGCTTTTTTTGCATTTTCTGTCATGGCTTGACAATGAACAGATAGAAACCTAAAAACAGACTTCTGAACTTTCACAAAGATACAAATTATGATGTAGCTTATTGAAATGATTATCAGTTTTAATCGTTTATTAATTTGTTTTAATGGGACTATATCAAAGGATTAATGAAAGGAATAAGAAATATTAAGGTTAATACCCCAGTCTGTTTTTGAATTATTATCCTCATCAGGATTAGAGTCTAATTCATAATAATACTTTAAACCCACATAAAAATTATTAACCAACTCAATATGTGGATATACATTTACAGTGAATCTATGTCTGCTTTTTTCAGATAAATAAGGAAGATATGCTATTTGCGATTCTAGTTTAATTTCAGGAGAACTCAGTTTATAGATAGTCCAGTTGGCTGTAAAAAGACCGTTTAGCACATTATTAAATGTCTCCTCACCATATTTTTTCTCTGGGCCACCAGATAATCCAGCACCTAAGTATATTCTCATAATATTACTATATAAAACATCTCGATATATAAGTGCAGCAAGAGAAACACGTTGTTGGATTCCCAATTCTGAATTATGTGAATTTGCTATATGTGAACCGAAAGACCAGTATCTCTGCAAATCTCTTTCATAACTCAATTGAGAATTTGCTTTTGATGATTTTATACTATCAGCTTCATAAGTAATATGATTGTCCCAAGAAAATTCCCAGTTTGTTTTTCTCTTTCTGTATTTAAAAATTCCATTAATATTCAATTTTCCAATATCACTACCTTTAGAGTATTCATATCCCATACCAAAATTACCACTCAATCTTTTCCAAAAGTTATTATGAATGGGATATATTTCTACAATCTGTGGAATATCCAATAATTTTCTAGTGCCATCTCTTACAACATTAAGTTTTCTTTTATGAAAAGAAGTGTCAAGACGACCATAATATACCCATCCACTTTTTACCTTTATTTCAAAGAGTTTTTGTGATTTTATAGAATTAATTACATATTCATCCACATTAACAGTTCCCATTCCGGTCATCTTAAATGTGGCAACACCATATACCATTTTTTTAAAATCACCAGTTAAAATATTACTATTAATATGGTATATAGAATCCGTTTTTTGAGCCTTTAAATGCGAAGTCCATAAGACACCGATAACAATAACGAGTAAACTGATTTTTGTATTCATAGAAGAAAGTGATTGCCTTAAAAAAATTGCACCTTTAAGGTTATAATCTGTTATCAAAGGCTATTGCTAAAATGGCATAAAAGAAACTCCAACAGATATAGGGTACATTTCTGGACCCTTATTTGCTACAAACACTTTATTCAGGCTGTAATAGCCATACAAATGCACCCATTTATAACCAATACGTGCTTGAAGTCCAAAACGAGTAGTTTCCAACTGATTTACATCTTTATGTTTCTCATTGGTGCCCCAATCCTTTTTTTCACCTGTTTGAAAATCAAAAGCATCACCTTGATATTTTATTTTACTATCAATAACAAAGCCAAATTTCATTCCTAATGTAAAACGCATTTTGTTTTTGGTCACATACCGTATTTCTACAGGGATATCAAAATAAGTAACATTGAGTTTGTACTTTTTTGAGTTAACACCCAATGGTATAGTTTCAAAACTAAGTGAATCGGATTTAATATTTGGGATATATGCATTTTTTAAATATAAATTCTCAGAAGTAAGACCTAAACCACCAGCAAAACTAAATCCATTATCCCCCATTACATGATTATACATCAAAAATAAATTGGCACCTTGATTTATAGTACGGGTTTTAATTCCTGTGGGCATATCCATCCAAATACTGGTATACAAATCATAACCCACTGATATTTTTTTAATTGTAGATTCTGCAACAGGTTGAGCAAATGCTCCAAGACCCATAAAAACTAATAATGAGAATATAATTGTTTTTTTCATTTGACTCTTTTTTTTTAATTTTCTACGCTTCTTTGTATGTTAAACGCAAACAAAGAAATTTTATTTTCCATTCTATATGAGGCAGCAAATATACAAAATTATTGAGCTATACTTATGGCTTAAGCATTATTATGAAATATGATTTCTCAGCTACAAAGAAATTATATTTAGTTACTCAAATTCTTTGGGTCTTTTTCCTATCACAGACTCTAAATACTTGAAGTACTTTTTTAATGTATGTTTCTATAAGTTTCCTGTGCTGGCACCCATACTCTTTGATATACATCAGTTATACTTCCTACGCCATCAACATGATATATTTTTACCGTTTTTTCATAGTAATCAAGCACTGGTAATGTTTTTTTTTCGTGCATTTCTAATCGTTTTACAATGGTTTGCGTACTACCATCATAAGGCATTTTATTTTTTGTTTTTCCACGAGTATCTAATCGCTTAACTAGTTCTAGTGTAGGGACTTCAATATTAATAATACAGGATACTTTTGTGCCTTGTTTTCTCAAGAGTCCATCTAAAATATAGGCTTGAACAAGGGTTCTGGGAAAGCCTTTAAATATAAATCCTTTGGCCTTAGGGTTTTCTTGTATGTGTTTTTCTATAAGGCGCACAATAATTTCATCCGGCACTAGAGTTCCCTCTTTTATATGCGGTTCTATTTCTTTACTCAATTTGCTTTTTGTTTTTAATTCGGCCGTGAGCATATCTCCTGTAGCTAAATAAACCAATCCATATTCCTTAGCTAATTTTCGTGCTTGAGTGGCTCTGCCTGCTCCAGGATATCCAAATAAAACAATATTCATCTGTGATTTGCTCAAAGCTTTTTCTACTTCCTTTTGTATTCCACTAAAAACTTGTTTTATGCTACCATTTCCGTCAATGGCTTTGTGAATCCCCAAGTCATTATAGAAATTAAGGACTGGCAGTGTTTTTTCATCGTATTCTTTTAACCTATTCAATATTACTTTTTTATTATCATCAGATCTGCCCGATGTTTTGGCTCTTTCCAATAAACGATTAATGGCTTTGTCTCTATCTACCTGCAAATTGATAAGGGCATTGAGCGAAGTGTGCATTTTGCTTAATAGCCCATCCAATATATAGGCTTGAATATAGGTTCTAGGGAAACCATCAAATAAAAAACCTGCATAAGAATAATCGGTTTTTATCTTTTCCTCAATAATTTGAACAATAATCTCATCGGAAACCAAGCCCCCTTCTGAGATGATTTTCTGAGCTTCTTGTCCTAGTTTGCTGTTTTTAGCAATTTCTTGTCTTAAAATATCACCAGTAGCAATATAGCTAAGGTTATACTTCTCCATCAGTAATGCTGATTGTGTCCCTTTTCCTGCTCCTGGAGGACCGAATAATGCAATGTTTAACATAAATTTTTTTTATAAAAGTACAAAAAAGTGTTGGCATTACATTAAATTTCCTACATTGTAAAAAAAATAATATTACGATATGAAGAATTTTAGCATTTTGATATTAGTTGTTTTACTGGTTTCTTGTGGAACAACAAAAGAACAGATTTATTGGGTAAATAGCTCAAAAGTGGATGCAGCAAATGTAGCTCCAGAAAGATGTATTCAAGTGCAACAATCAGACACTATAAATTCAGAAAACTGGGAAAATTTTTACACCCCTATAGAAGGTTTTGATTATCAGGTTGGCTATCTTTATAAAATCAAAGTAAAAGAAGAAAAGCTAAAAGCAGCCGATGTGCCAGCCGATGCTTCATCCATAAAATATACTTTGATTGAAGTGCTGGAAAAAAAAGTAGATAAAAAACTTCGGATTAGTGATAGTTGGGTTCTCTCAAAAATAAATACAAAAGAAATAAATACTCAGGATTTCAATACAACTCAAGAAATTCCACAAATAGAATTTAAAGTCGCTGATATGAAAGTAGGTGGTAACGATGGGTGTAATCAGTTTTTTGGAAATATTGAGCTTCTCACTGAAGATCAATTGCATTTTGAAATGTTTGGAGGTACTAAAATGATGTGTATGGATATGACACTAGCTGATGAGTTTTTACAAACATTATCGCTGGTTAAAACCTATAAAATAGAAAATCTGCACCTCTACCTTTATAATAAATCTGCAGAGGAAGTGATGGTTTTAAAAAAGATTGATTAACAGGCTTTATTTGAAACTAAAATCGCAGTTTTGTTTTTTTACTTTTTTAACACCATACCTTTAATAATAATTAAATAAAGGTCTATTATCACACTTTATTTCACCTATTTTTGCAGCAAAAGATTAGAACTACTTTTATGCAAAATAAATATCAATTAATTATACTAGCTTTTATCCTTTTCGGACTAAACTCATGTCAGGTGTTCCATAAATTAGGGAAACAAGACACTAACACTAAAAACGAGGATTCTATTGCCTTACAAAACGATATTGCCGAAGAAAAAACTGTAGATCTCACATCAGAGTCTTCTGTACTAGATGAATTATATGAATCTGAAATAATGGGAATGACAGGTGATAGCATGAGTATGCTTGATCAAATCATTCTTGATACTTCTGCTTTTGCTCAAGGGTTTACGAATAAGTATGGTAAAAATGATGAAATATCAGAGGATATCAGCATGTTAAGCGGCTCGGCATTGGT
The DNA here is from genome assembly GCA_029938465.1 of Bacteroidales bacterium. Lineage (GTDB taxonomy): Bacteria > Bacteroidota > Bacteroidia > Bacteroidales > UBA12170 > UBA12170. The sequence continues at coordinate 15,891 of JAOZUW010000026.1, forward strand.
ACGCCAATTAGATAGTTTAACTACTGTGAAATTCTATAATAAATATACTTTTAGTACCGATCCTAAAGAACTTAATGTCTACGGCTATGAAGCCAATGAAATACCTCAATTTAACGATTCGGTTTATGAGTTACGAATAGAAGTGCTAAACGTTCAGACTCCTTTTGAATTGGTTTATAATCAACATGTAAAGGCTTTTATTCGTTTGTATGCAAAAAAAGGCCGAAAACAAACAGCTCGTATGTTAGGGCTCAAAGAAATCTATTTCCCTCTTTTTGAAGAAGTTTTGGATAAATATGATATGCCACTAGAACTCAAATATTTAGCTGTTATTGAGAGTGCTCTTAATCCTACTGCAGGTAGCAGAGTTGGAGCTAAAGGCTTGTGGCAATTTATGTATAGTACAGGCCGAATGTATGGCTTACACAGTAATTCCATGGTTGATGATAGGTTTGATCCTTATAAAGCTACTGATGCTGCTGCACGACATTTAAAAGATTTGTATGAAATATATGGCACCTGGGAATTGGCTTTAGCAGCCTATAATTCTGGACCCGGAAATGTAAACCGTGCCATTAGAAGAGCTGGAGGAGTAAAAGATTATTGGGCTGTTTGGCCATTCTTGCCTCGTGAAACCCGTGGTTATGTTCCAGCCTTTATTGCTGTAAATTATATTTTCAATTATGCTACTGAACACAATATCTATCCTGTGGATCCCGGTATTTTATATTATGGAATTGATAGTGTTACAGTTAGAGAAGTATTGTCTTTTGATCAAATCTCGGAATTTATGCATATAGATAAAGAAGATATTGATTTTTTAAATCCCGCCTACAAAGAGGGTATTATTCCAGCTACTAATGGTAAAACATATGTTTTAAGACTACCACGTGAAAAAGTAGGGTTTTTTATTGATAATGAAGATAGCTTATACCTATTCAAATCGAAAAAAGGAATTGAACGGGAAAAACTCTTAGCTCAGATTAAAAAAGCAAAATCACGTAGTATTCACATTGTACGCAGTGGTGAAAACCTAGGTCTTATTGCTCGTAAATATCGTACTTCAGTAAGCAGAATAAAGGCATGGAATGGTTTAAGGAGCTCCAATATATATCCTGGTCAGAAGCTTATTGTGTACTCTCCAGGAAGCAGTCGTTCTGCTTCTTCATCCTATGCAAAGACCAAAAGCACTACTGGTTACCACAAAGTAAGAAGTGGTGAAAACCTTGGGCTTATTGCCAAAAAATACGGCATATCTGTAAGTCAAATAAAATCGTGGAATGGCTTGCGTAGCAATACTATTAAACCTGGACAAAAACTAAGGGTAGCTTCAAAAAAATCTACAGAAAAAATAAGTGCAGCTCCTCCTAAAAGTGGAAAATATAAATACCATACCATTAAAAAGGGAGATACTCTTTGGGATTTAGCTAAAAAATACAACTCCTCTGTTAACCAAATTAAAAAATGGAACGGCATTAACAATTCTAACCGTTTGAAACTTGGTCAAAAATTAATAGTGGGTTACCAAGGCTAATAGCTGAGACGCTACAGTCTTTTTCAGCAGACCTTACTTAAAACAATATCAGGTTAATAACCCGACAAAAGCGTTCGTAAAGTTTCAAATCTTTTGTGATAGTCTGTCATGGAATGCTTGATCACTTCGTGGGCTTCTTCCACACCATAAATAGCATCAATCTCTACTTCTAATTTGTCTTTACCAGGCATATCCTTATAGGTTAAAAAATAATGCTTGAGTCGCTCAATAATCAATGGAGGTGCTTCATTAATATCTTTAATATCTCCATAAACAACATCACCATCCAAAACTGCAATTATTTTATCATCAGCCTCATCACCATCAATCATTCTAAAGCCACCAATAGGTCTTGCATTTACCAGTATATCACCATGTGTAATATCTTTCTCTGTTAAAACACAGATATCAATAGGGTCACCATCACCAACAATCCCTTTCCTATTACTCATCTTTTTACAATAATCCGCTACATTCTCAGCTGAATAAGTTTGAGGAATAAAACCATATAGCGCAGGTACTGTATTAGAATACTTGGCCGGTCGATCTAATTTCAAATAACCCGAATCTTTATCTACTTCATACTTAACAGTATCTGTAGATACCATTTCAATATAAGCAATTAAAACCTCTGGTGCTCTATTGCCAATATCTACACCATGCCAGGGATGTGATTTATATCTTAAGCCCATTAGTTTTCCAATGGGATCCATTAGTGAATTTGACATCTTTCTGTTTTTTATTTAATCTTTTTTGCAAAAGTACACTATTTATTTTTCCTATAAATTAGTGAAAACATTTCTATGTTAATGAAATAACCATATATTTGACATCAAAATATATAGATATATCATTATTAAATTTATAACAGATGAAAAAACAGATAATTTGGTTGAGCATTTTTTTAGGCTTAGCTATAGGTACACAAGCACAAGGATTATCGCCTATGATGGGTGTAAGCACTACAGGTACTGTAAATGAGCTAAATGAAAAAATTAAGACAGAACTAAAAGCTGCAAATTTTGATGTAATAGGTTCCTACAAAGTAGCCAATAATGAAAACATGCAAGTCATCTGTTTTACACGCGAAGATTTAAAAACTACTACTTCTTTTTTTGAAGATAGAGGAGCATTAGCTGCCATCTTAAAAATAGGTATCAGAAAAGACTCCAATAAAGTAGAACTAAGTTTACTTCATCCTAATTATATGTTTTATGCCTATTTTGGAAAGGATTACGATTCTAAAGCTTCTGCTTTAAAAAAAATAGATCAAGATGCCAAAAATATTTTATCCTCCTATGGAGATTTAAAAGGTTTTGGAGGTCAATTAAATAAAGAAGAATTAGAAAAATATCATTATAAAATGATGATGCCCTATTTTGAAGATCCTATAGGTTTAGAAGAATATGACAGTTTTGAAAAGGGATTGGCTTTTATAAGAGAAAGAATTGCAAAAAGTGATAATAGCATAGAAAGTGTTTATGAATTAGTAATCCCTGAAAAGCAAACCGCTATTTTTGGTATTGGATTAAAGGATCCAGAAACAGGAGAAGCTTCTTTCATGCCTATTATTGGTGAAAGTCATCTAGCAGCTATGCCTTACGAAATTATACTTCAAGGAGATGTGGTTACTATGTTACACGGAAAATATCGTTTTGCTTTGTACTGGCCAGAGCTCAGTATGGGAGAATTTATGAAAATTATGAGTACTCCTGGCGATGTAGAAGATGCTATGGAAAAACTTACAGAAATTGATTGGTAATTCTTGAAAAGAACTAATTAGGGCTTACCAGAAAAATATTGCTATGCAATATGATGAGCTTTATTGTAACATCTACGGCAAAGAGGCTCATAACTTTCTGTTTCACCTAAAACTACTAAATCGTCTCCTTTAATAGTCCGATGAGAATATTGTGCTAAACTTCCACAGCGAATACAAATAGCATGAACTTTGGTAGTATATTCAGCAATGGCCATTAAATGTGGAATAGGGCCAAAAGGTTTCCCCTGAAAATCCATATCTAAACCGGCTACAATAACTCGTATACCACTATTAGCTAGCTTATTGCAAACTTCACCCAGCTGATCATCAAAAAATTGTGCTTCATCTATACCTACTACATCAACATCGTTAGCATATAAAAGAATTTGTTCTGCACTATCAATAGGTGTGCTTTTAATGGTATTCTCATTATGAGAAACTACATCCTCTTTATCATATCTGGTATCTATGCCTGGTTTAAATATTTCGACTTTCAAGCGTGCAATCTTTGCACGGTTTAAACGTCTGATGAGCTCTTCTGTTTTACCAGAGAACATAGAACCAACAATGACTTCTACCCAACCTGCTTTATCTCTCTTTTTTTTCTTTTGTTCTAAAAACATAGAAACTAGGATTCTCTATTTATCTGATATACAATTAATTATAAAATTTATTATCAACAATAGTTTTTTAACAATTTCAAAACAAACATACAATACAATTAAAATATTATCCTACCTTTATACAAAATTAATGCTTGTGAATACTGGAAAAAAATGTGCAACAAATTTAATCATCTTCTAGTTTATTCCTACTTAATTAATAAAATTTAAAAATCAAGGTATGATATCTGAAATGCTGAGGGACAATCTATCGGTTCTTTTAGAGGGTTTACAAGAAAATTTTGATAGGATGGAGACCTATCAAGAAGTTATTCCTCAGATAGAGATGGACATCTTTTTAAGAGACATTCAAAAAGTTTATGAAAGTACAATTCAGTTAAACAAACAAAATAAAGAACTAAAAAAGGACTCAAATAAAGATACTATTGATAAGAATATTACCAAAAAGAACGAAACTGTTTACCATGTTGTAGAGCTGCCACAAACTGACAAAGAAGAAGTAAAAGAAATAAAAACAGAAAAAGAAGTTATCGTTTCGAATACTGAAAAAACTCCACATTCACCCAATATTAATATTGAAGATGTATTAAAAGAGATTTCCAATCAGAATGTTCGTGATCAACAGGAAAAAGAAGATAAAATCTTTACTTCAAGTAAAGAAAGAAAAGCTTATTCTAGTTATCAAAATGAAAAAAGCAGTGATTTATTTGAAAACAGCAGTGCAAAGCAAGAAATACTTGATTTAAACAGAAAGCTTGCTGAAGAGCGTAAAGGATCTTCCATTGGCGAAAGATTACAACAAAAGCGTATTGATAGTTTAAAAACCGTGATTGGCTTAAACGATAAGTTTGAATTTGTTAAAGAATTATTTGATGGAGATTCGAAAAAATACGAAGATGTTATTTATACCTTAAATAATTTTAAGAAATTAGAAGAAGCTATGCAATACTTTAGCACTTTAAAATATCGTTTTAATTGGGATGAAGAACAAGATTCTTTAGAAAAGCTTATTCATATGATAGAAAAGAAATATGAATCAAGAAATATCTCCTATACATAGGCTCTACTGAGAAAGAATAGACCAATAATTTCCTTACTCTTTTTTTCTAATAGAAACTATCCATTTTCTATTTCTTCTTTTCTTCTTGAGGAAATTTCGTAAATAATCTATAAATCACGCTTTTTATTCCTTCGTCTTTTGCTGCAGGATTAGATTTTAGTGTTCCTTTTGCAGTTCCCTGCCAAGCCAACTGTTTCTTTTCTCTGTCTAATAAATCAAGAATAAGTGTTCCTTCTTTATAATCGTAACTGTGCATAGTGGTGTATGCCGAAACTCCACCAGGATTATTATAACCCCAAGGGCCATAATAATAACCCACACCCACACCACTAGTATAGTAATCAGTATAAGCCGATGTTCCTGTTTTTTGATCAACAATAAGGAAGATGTTGATAGTCAAATCACCTTCTACTTCTACTTTAGTATAACCTAATGCCTCCATCTCAAAGGTAACAGCAGCACGAAATCTTCTTTTGTCAAAATCAGTTAAAAGTTGATCACTTTGCTTATTCCAAGGTAAATAACTAAAGGTTTTATAGGTGGAAAAATCTGCTGAGGGATCATAGTCAGCAAACACTTTAATTGATGAACAAGATGAAAACAGAAACGGTATTGCCAATATAAATAATAGGAGTTTTTTCATAATATTTTCTATATAATTTTTGTGGAGCAAATGTAGTATTTTTTTTAAGAAAGAGTATCTACAGAAACTTTAGTTTCTTTTAGAAGGGTAAATCATCCTCTTCTTTCTTTGTTTCAGCGTTTCCTTCAGCAGTATTATTCGTTGGAGCAGCTGTGGAGGTGTTATCTGGAACAGAGTCCGGAGGTGAAGCCTGATTATAACCACCACCACCTGCCGAAGCAAGTTTTAATACTTTATCGCCTTGTATTTCGGTAAAATATTTCTTTACACCATCTTTATCTTCGTAGCTACGGTTGCGAATACGGCCTTCCAAGTATATTTTATCACCTTTTATGATTTGCTTCTCAGCCAAATAACGCCAAAGGACAATATTATGCCATTCGGTTTGATCTTGCCAATTGCCATCTTTATCTTTGTAACTTTCTGTAGTAGCTAATGTAAAAGCTGCTCTTTTTACACCATTATCATAGGTCATTACTTCGGGGTCTTTTCCTAGATTTCCCACTAGGATAACTTTGTTGATTCCTGCCATTATATATATGTTTAAAAATTAATCAAATTAGGGTAGCCAAAATACAAAAATTACCACAACTATTACATGAATTCTATATAAAAAATATTACTTACTTTTAAGCTATTAATGCACTTGTCCGATTTTTTTAACCAAGTCCTTCATGGCTAAACTAAGCTTAATATGCTTACAATCACCAATATAAATAATAAAGATGTTTTTTGTTTCCTTAGAAATTTAAATAATAAGAGGAGAACAAAAATATAAAAACCTCGTATTTTAACTGTTTGCCTTATTTTTTCTTTATTTTTGTGATTAAAGTAACTATAAGGATTTATTACAAAACAATAAAAACATTTCATATGGTAAACAATAAAAGTGCTTTTATCTTAGGCATATTTCTATTTTTAGGCTTAGTAGGTTTAGGGTATTTATTAGCAGATGCTGCTATTGATTATAAGGAATACGAACGAAGCGTTAAGGTAAAGGGATTATCGGAAAGAGAATATAATGCTGATATTGTTATATGGCCTATTCAATTTACATTGGCTGATAACAATATGGAAATGATGTATTTAAATATTGAAACAAATGCAAAAAAGATTAAAAGCTTTTTATTAAATGAGGGATTATCGGAGGATGAAATTTCAGTATCTGCACCTCAAATTACTGATAAATTGGCTCGTGAATACAGTAATAATAATTATGGGAAATTTCGATATTCTGCCATACAAAGTATAACGGTATATTCAAATAAAATTGAAACCGTTAGAACTTTAATGAAAAAAATAAGCACCTTAGGTAAAAAAGGCATTTTGTTTAAAACAGAAGAATATAATACACAAACTGAGTATATTTTTACTCGACTTAACGAAGTAAAACCAGATATGATAGCTGAAGCTACAAGAAATGCCCGCGATGTAGCCGAAAAATTCGCTGCTGATTCAAAAAGCACCTTAGGGAAAATAAAAAAAGCTTCCCAAGGTCAATTTAGTATTTATTCACGAGATAGAAATAATCCTCATATTAAAAAAGTTAGAGTTGTTTCTACTATCACTTATTATCTTTCTGATTGATTAGTATCAAGACTTTTGTTAACATTACTACTTTTAAAACTTCCTGCTTTTCAATACTCTGGTTTTCTATTATTCATTTTCTTTGTTATTAATAATACTGACAATGTAATTTCTCAAGAAATTCTTGCGCCATGAAAAAAACCATAAATCTCCTGTTTTTCCTTTCCATAAGTTTTATGCTTATGGCTCAAAATTCTAATCCCAGAGAAGATTATATTGAAGAATACAAAATTATTGCGGTTGAAAAAATGTTGGAACATGGTATTCCTGCTAGTATTACTTTAGCTCAAGGAATTTTAGAATCAGGAGCCGGGCAAAGTAATTTAGCCAAAGATGCTAACAATCATTTTGGGATCAAATGTCATAAAGGATGGGAGGGCGGCACCTATATTATGGATGATGATAAAAGAAATGAGTGCTTTAGGAAATACTCATCTGCTCAAGCTTCTTTTGAAGATCATTCTCTATTTCTAACTACCCGAAATCGCTATGCCTTTTTGTTTGAATATAATGTTACTGACTATAAAAAATGGGCTCATGGTTTAAAAAAAGCAGGCTATGCTACTAATCCTCGTTATGCTCATTTACTTATAAAAGTGATTGAGGATAATGAATTATATCAATATGACAAAATAAAGAATTTGAGTGAATTAGGTGTAGATAAACCTAAAAAACCTCTAAATGATGTAGTGATGGTAGCTTCATATGATCAGGTTGAATTTAAACCTGTTTCAGTGAGTCCTAATAAAAGATTAATCTATGAAAACGAAGGCGTTAAATATGTTTTAGCTTTAAAGGGAGACACCTATCATGCCATAGCCGAAGAATTTGATATTTATGCCTGGCAAGTAAGAAAATATAATGATGCTAAGAAAAACACACCCATTAATGCCGGTGATTTTATTTATATAGAAAAGAAAAACAGCAAAGCCCGAGTGAGATATCATATTGTTCAAAGAAACGAAACCCTTAGGAGTATTTGTCAGCGATATGCCGTACAAGTGAAAAAGATTAGAAAGAAAAATGGTATTGAAAAAGGTAAAGAGATACGAGAAGGAGAGAGATTAAAACTGCAATAGTATTCTGTTCGCAATTAATTATTTGTTTCCGCGAAAATTTAACCTTGAATTTGGGACAAATCAATATTTAATGAATTTGTAAATCAAAAAACTGCATCTTCTGACTAGATCAGGCTCAATAGTATTCTAGTCCTAATTTTTCCGAAAAAAAATTACTTACCTTTGTGGTGTAAACATCGTTTTCACAAAACCTAAATTGGTATTTACTTCTGGAAATTCCGATGGTGATCTTCAAATGTTACAATGGACAGCATCTAATAATTACAAAAGCTTTATGCTCTATGTGCATCATACAAACTTTGTTAGAGAATGGGCTTATGATAGAGATTCCCATATCGGTCACTTAGACAAAGGTTTAGATCAAGCTCAAAAAGAGGGTTGGACAATAATTGATATGGAAAAAGATTGGAAGGTGATATATCCGTTTGAATTGAAAATACAATAAATAGAAATATTATGCAGACATTAATGATATTAGTTTTTGGTTTTTTATTTGGGGCTATTCTCCAATATTCAAAATTAAATAAGAATGATACTATAAGTGGATTAGCTACATTAGAAGATTTGAATGTGGCCAAAACAATTGCTCTTGCAATTGGTATTGGTATTATCCTACTAAATATTGAAATTGGATTAGGTTTTGCATCATACCACATAAAACCTCTAATATTAGGAGGTGTTATATTTGGTGGTTTAATATTTGGTGCAGGAATGGCAATATTAGGTTATTGTCCTGGTACACTTGCAATTTCACTTGGAGAAGGATCATTAGATGCCCTAGTTGGAATTTTTGGCGGTTTACTCGGGGGAGTGGTTTTTACCTTATTACAACCATATATGTCTGGTCTTATTGGCCCTGATTTGGGAGCATTATCTCTCCATTCATCAGTAAAATCTAACTATATGTTTTACTTTATTGCAATTATAATTGGAATATTAATAATTGGAGTGTCGTTTTGGATAAACAAAAAGGATAAGCCTAGTGACAACAAATGGATTTATTCAGGAATTGCACTAGCCATATTAAACCTATTGGTGTTTTCAATATATACTACAAACCGACCCATTGGGGCTTCAACTACTTTTCCATATATAGCAGATTTATTGACTGGAATAACGGATAATAGTTATTTTTCAAAAATTGAAACACCGGGTCATTGGGAATTTGTTTTTCTTGGAGGTTCATTTTTTGCTGGGCTAATTATTTCACTAATTAAAAAGGATTTTAAAATTAAATTAATTTATAATAATTGGAACAAATACAAAGGGAACAATAGTTTAAAAAGAATTATTTGGGCTTTTATAGGCGGTTTTATTCTAATTATTGGAGCTAGAATGGCCGGCGGTTGCACTAGTGGTCATATTCTTTCCGGAGGAATGCAACTTGCAGCTAGTAGCACAATTTTTATGGTTTTTACTTTTGCTGGGCTTTTGTTAACAGGGAAGTTTTTTTATAAAAAAACTGAAAACAGTTAGCATGAATATTCTATGCAAGAAAAAAACAAAGATCTTATAGCTATTCATTTTTCGGTGCTTCTTTTTGGAGTTTCCGGAATTTTTGGGAAACTACTCGATCTTCATCCCATTGTTATTGTTTTGGGAAGAGTATTTTTTGCATCTCTTTTTTTATTCTTTTTACTTTTTTATTTAAAACTGAAAATAAAACTCCATAGAAAAAAAGACTATTTCTTTTTGGCATTTCTTGGAATAATTTTAGCCTTTCACTGGATTGCATTTTTTCAAGCCATTCAATTATCTACTGTAGCCATTGGACTGATCACCTTTTCTACATTTCCTGTTTTTACTACCTTTCTGGAACCTCTTTTTTTTAAAGAAAAAATAAAACCATTCAATATTATTCTAGCCATAATTACTTTTGGAGGTGTGGCTATTATTATTCCAGATTTTGAGTTTAGTCATCACTTTACGCAAGGTGCATTATGGGGCATAGCTTCAGGTTTTAGTTTTTCTATACTCGCCATTCTTAACAGAAAATACGTTCAAAATTACTCCAGCTTTGTTATTGCTTTTTATCAAGATTTTTGGGCTATGATTGTTTTACTTCCATTTTTGTTCTTTCTACAGCCTGTTTTCCAAATACGCGATATTTTACTTCTTCTTTTATTAGGCATCGTTTTTACTGCCATTGCTCATTCGCTATTTATAAAAGCATTGTCTTCTCTAAAAGCACAAACTGCAAGTATTATCGCAAGTTTAGAACCCGTTTATGGAATTGTTTTTGCCATTATCCTTATTAACGAAATACCATCTTTAAGAACACTTGCCGGAGGCCTTATTATTTTGGGAGCTGCGTTTTATGCCACAATATATTCTAAAAAGAAAATCCTAAACCACAAAGAATAAAATAGAAGAAATATCCCTAATTAAAACTAAATATCTTTTCTCCTTTTCTTATGAAAGAATTTTCAAAATGCTTAACTTTGTTGCTATAAATTCATTTAAAAAAATGATAACCAATAAAAAATCAAACTGATGAGAAAATTAATAATCCTATTCGTAATTTTGGGCTTTACACCATTTATATTCTCACAAGAGTACAAACTAGAATCTCCAAATAATAAAATAAAGGTAGAACTTGAGGTACGCCATAAAATAAGTTGGAAGTTGTTTTATAATAATGAATTAATTATTGATAAGGG
>JAOZUW010000118.1 GCA_029938465.1 Bacteroidales bacterium
ACCCTGCCTTGCCATCCCTATCGGGAGGAAATCCGGCAGGCAGGTATGCACTTTATGTGCAAGACTTTCAGTTTCTGCAAATTTTTGATTTGAAATTGGAAGTCCAAAGCTAGAAGTACTCTGACTTCTAGCTTCTGACTTCTAAGCCAGTTAGGATTAAAATAGAAACGAATTTTATTCGTAAAATAAACCTATGGTACTTCCAGTCCATAGTGGTTTAGTTTATTAGTCATAACTTTAGTGTAATGGTCCCTAATCAATGCTATTTCATACGATAGGTAATGGCATAGAATCTATATATTGATGCTAGCCAATGATAATATAATAATCGGGAATTTTTTCAAATCGACTACGCTTATTAGATTATCAAATCTTAGAAACTTCCTTTAATTTATTTCTATTAATTTAGCTGCAAATAATAAAGTTAATTTTATACTCATGAAAAAGCTACTTTTTATAATATTATTCATTTCATTATATCCCCTATTAATTAATGCTCAGATCAGTCATGGAGGTGAACCTTATAGCAATACACATACTGATCTTAAATATGATATCGATTATCAAATCATGCCTGAAGTAGATGTGGAACAATTGCTAATGGAAGATGCTATTGATGAAAATTATCCTGATATTCCCTGGCGTTTTGGAAAAGATATGGCAGTGGATTATAATATGAATAATACAGGAACATGGGAGGTTCTGCCCAATGGAGATCGGCTTTGGCGTCTGGAAATCATTTCCTATGGAGCATATGCTATCAATCTTATTTTCAGTAAATACTACATACCTCAGGGAGGAAATTTGTTTTTGTATAATCCAAATAAAGATCATATAATTGGTAGTTTTACATCAGCCAATCATAAACCTCACGGTGGTTTTGCAACGGTACCTGTAAAAGGTGAGCGTTGTATATTAGAGTATTACGAACCTAAAAATTTCCAAGGAGAAGGTGAATTAGAAATCAGTTATGTTATCCATTCCTATAAAGATTTTTATGCAAACTTTGATAAAGGTTTTGGTAGTTCAGGTGATTGTAATGTTAATGTTAATTGTCCGGAAGGTGATGAATGGCAAGATGAAAAAAGAGGTGTCGCTATGATTCTTACTTCTAATAATGCCCGAAAATGTTCTGGTTCTATGATCAACAACACAGCACAAGATGGTACTCCTTATTTTTTAACAGCTAACCATTGCAAAGGTGGAGGTTCCAACGATTGGATTATTATGTTTAACTACGAAAGTCCATCTTGTGAGAATATCGATGGACCATTAGATCAATCCATACAGTATACTACAATGAAGGCCAGTAGTTTTGCTTCAGATTTTATGCTTTTGGAGCTTTCAGAAATACCACCTAATGAGTATAATGTTTATTATAATGGATGGAATAGGCTAGATGTGCCTTCTGAAGAATCGGTGTGTATTCACCACCCAAAAGGAGATATAAAAAAAATTACTTTTGATGAAGGTATTACCGTATCCGATCAGTACCAAGGTAATACTGGATTAGATGATTCTCATTGGAAAATAGTACAGTGGGAATTAGGAACAACAGAGCCTGGTTCGTCAGGTTCTCCTTTATTTAATAATGAAAAACAGATTGTGGGGCAATTACATGGAGGCTTTGCCAGTTGTACAAGCTTAACGGCCGATTGGTATGGGAAGTTTTCTACTAGTTGGGATTATGGTAATGATCAAGGCTCAAGATTGATGGAATGGCTAGATCCGATGCAGAATGGTGATGAAAAAATTGCGGGTTTTTATCCTTCTTCTCAAATTTTTCAGCTAAATGCCCAATTGGTTAGTGCGCTTAAACCAGAGAGTCAATACCAACAGCCTATTGACGTAAATCCTACTTTTGTTATTAGAAATAAAGGGAGCGAATCTTTACAATCTTTACAAGTATCTTATCGCATGGATAATGGGGATTTGCAATCGCAAACCTGGACAGGAAATGTAGAGACTAATGATACGGCTCATGTTATTTTTCCTTCCATATATATCGATTATGGTTTGCATGAGTTAACGGCCTATGTAGATTCGCCAAATGGGGAAGATGATGAATTTTTAAAAAATGATAGTATTTTTAAAACAATAAATCTTTTATATAGCTACGATTTGGCAGTGGAGGAGTTGATTTCGCCAAATGGTGCACATTGTTCTGATGAACCTATGATTGCAAAAGTTCTGGTTAAGAATATTGGTTATGAAGCTATAGATGGTGTAAAACTTCAATTTCAAATTGATGATGGCGATGTTCTTTATTATGAATTTGAAGAGTTTATTCAGCCGGGCTACACCAAGTATTATGTATTGGATACAGTTGAAGTGGATGATGATGAGTGGCATACAGCAACTATCAAAGTAGAGATATTAAATGAGGATGACCAATTGCTCGAAAATAATATGCTAATTAATAATTTTACATATTTTGGCAATCAGATTGTTTTTAATATGCATACTGATGCCAATGCACAAGAGTTATCTTGGGTTTTAAGGGATCAGGAAGACCATATAATTGACCAGGGGAGTGGCTATAATAATAACACCTTTGTAAATGAAGATTTTTGTTTACCTGCTGAATGTTACACTTTTACTATATACGACAGTGGAGGAGATGGAATAGACAATGTGGAGGGTTTTACCGTAAGAAATGCAACTACAGGTTTTATGCTTGGCGAGGGTATTGATTTTGGTGATAGCTCCATGGTGCACTTTTGTATTGGTAGTGAATTAAGCTGTAAATTTACAATTTTAAGAGATACGGCATGTAAAAATAGTGATGTTTTCTTTTATAACCAGAGTACTGGTGCCGACTATTATTCTTGGCGTTTTGAAGGTGGTAATCCTATTGCCAGCAATATAAGTAATCCAGTTGTTCGATACGCTAATGCGGGTATTTTTGATGTGAAATTAACAGCCTGGCAAGGTGAGGAAACAATTATTACTTTAAAAGAAGACTATATTACAGTGGTCAATTGTACCGGTTTACAAGGTGTTAGTAATCATTTATTTAATCTATATCCCAATCCCAACAAAGGAAATTTTGCTATTGAAATAAAAGAGAAGAATACTTTTGAAGGATTAAATATATATAATCAGATGGGAGCTTCTGTTTATTCTGTCGAATTGCCTGAAAATCAATTGCATTATTTCGAATTGGATTTGCCTAGTGGTTTATATGTTGTAGAGCTATTATCATCACAAGGAAGCATAAGAAAGCTACTATTCATTACTAAATAACAACCTATGATTGGATTTTTACGACCAAAACCTCCCATAAAACCACTACCCGAAAACAGAGTTGATGAAACTTTTAATAAGCATCGATGGAGAGTCTTTTTAGGAATTTTTATTGGTTATGCTGCCTATTATTTGGTTCGAAAGAATTTTTCCTTGATTATGCCTGACCTTATTGAGCAAGGTTATACAAAATCTGAACTAGGTTGGGTTTTGTCTGCAATAAGTATTGCTTATGGTATCAGTAAGTTTGTGATGGGGAGCGTAAGTGACAGAAGTAATCCGAAAATTTTTCTGAGTTTAGGTTTAATCCTTTCTGCTACTACTATGATTTTAATGGGATGGATACCTGTTTTTACCAGCTCAGCAGTAATTATGTTCATTATGTTGTTTCTAAATGGTTGGTTTCAAGGTATGGGATGGCCAGCTTGTGGGCGTACTATGGTGCACTGGTTCTCTCATAAAGAGAGAGGCACCAAAATGTCTATTTGGAATGTGGCGCATAATATTGGCGGAGGTTTAATTGGACCTTTGGCTATTTTGGGTTTGGCCATTTTTAATGATTGGCAAAGTGCATTATACTTTCCAGCTTTTATTGCCTTCATTATAGCTATTGTAGTTTATTTTTTAATGGAAGATACACCTCAGAGTTGTGGTTTGCCTCCTATTGAAAAGTGGAAGAATGATTATCCAGAGGATTATGATCAAGAGAAATCTGAACAAGAGCTTAGAGGAAAAGAGATATTTTTAAATTATGTGTTTAATAATAGATTTCTATGGTTTATTGCTATGGCAAATGCTTTTGTGTATTTGATCAGATATGGAGTTTTGGATTGGGCACCAACCTATTTGTCAGAAACAAGAGGTCTGGATTTGAGTACTAGTGGATGGGCTTATTTTCTCTATGAATATGCAGGAATCCCTGGAACATTATTGGCAGGTTGGTTAAGCGATACTGTATTTAAAGGCAAAAGAGCTCCTGCAAGTATGATATATATGCTTTTAGTCTTGATTTTTATTATTGTTTATTGGTTTTCGGAAAGTTTGTTATTGATTAATATCTCATTAATAGCCATTGGCTTTTTAATATATGGTCCGGTAATGCTTATTGGTGTGCATGCGCTGGAGTTAGCTCCAAAAAAGGCAGCTGGAACTGCAGCAGGTTTTACAGGTTTATTTGGTTATTTAGGAGGTGCTTTATTTGCTAATATTGCCATGGGGCATATTGTAGATGCATGGGGTTGGGATGCTAGTTTTTATGTATTGATCTCGGCAACAATTATAGCCATACTACTCTTATCTTTAACACTTAAAAGACAAGCATATGAGAGTTAAAAGCCTAATTTTCATCACAGCTATTCTTTTGCTTTTTTTATCTTGCAATAATAAAAACAAAACCGATTTGTTTATCCCGCAAGATATTGTGATAGCACACAGAGGATCAACCTATTGGACTCCAGAAGAAACGGAATCAGCTTACCGTTGGGCTAGAAATATTGGTGCTGATTATTTGGAAGTAGATATTCAAAGAACAAAAGATGGTGTTTTGTTAGCGCTACATGATCATGATTTAACAAGAACTACCAATATTGAAAATATTTATCCATTGAGGGTGGAAAACTATTCCTCTGATTTTACTTATGAAGAAATATTAAAGCTTGATGCTGGCTCTTGGTTTAATGTGGCAAATCCTGACAAAGCCAGAATAGGTTTTACGCCTAGCAAAAATGCAATATATGCAGTTGATCATCCAGCTATTTCCTTTTTAGCATCAGGTGAAATTTATATACATCCGCAGTACAGTAGTAGTGCTTATATCGGTGGTTTGCAATATATTTCTACTCTTGAAGATGTGATAAGAATAGCAGAAGGATATTGTATTGCACGTGATGCTCTTGGGAATAGATTATACAATAAAATCACAACAAATGGAGAAGTTGAATATCAATTCTTTTATATTAAAGATCCTCAAGACAAAGGGCATAGACCCGGAATATATATAGAAACAAAAGAACCTGAATTATTTTCAGGTATAGAAAGGGATTTATTTCATTGTTTAGATAGGCTTTCTTGGAATATTCTCACAAAAAAGGAATCCTCTAGTGAACGTTTTATCAATAAAAAAGTGAATTTGGGTAATACCTCTGCAAAAGTCATTCTTCAAACATTTTCACTTAAGAGTTTAAAAATATTGCAAGAGGAGTTTAAGGGAAAAATACCTACCACTTTGCTTTTATGGTTGGGTGATGATAATATGTTAGTCAATGATAGTATTACTTATTGGGATAATTTAAAGAAAGCACATCAATATGGTGCTCATATTATAGGCCCCAGTATTGCCGGAAGACCTAATAATTATGCAGATTTGCTAAATGCAAAAAACTACAGATGGATTCGTAATTCGGGTTTTGTTATTCATCCCTATACATTTGATACTAAGGCGCAAACTGCGGAATATGGTACTTTGTGTGAGGGTATGTTTACCAATAGAGCCGATGCAACACTAAATTATTATAACAGCATCGGAAAAAGACATTTAATAATCACAGCCTCAGCTTCAAAAGAACTCGATTATTTAAATTATTAACAGTTATACTAGTATTTTACTGGTTTTCCACTTGCATTAGTGAAAATTCTCACCTATATTTGCAGATAAGATTTGGTTAAAGAAGGCAAATGAAAGACACTGGCACATTGATTTCGGGTATCTACTACAAAATCAAATTACTAGTCGAAAATAATGCCCTATTGACAAAAGAAATCGAACGTTTTGAACATCAAAATTCTGAATTGAAAAATGAGTTGGAAATTTCTAATAAGAAATATACTCAGATAAAAGAAGAATTAGATGTGATGAGAATAACTAAAACCATAAGTTTGGATGATGATAAGGTTAATACAAAAACTATCATCAACGAGCTGGTGCGGGAAATTGATAAGAGTTTAAATCTATTAAATAAATAATCGAATGGCCGACCTCACTATAAAAGTAAACATAGCGAATCGCCCTTATCGATTGAAAATAAAAACAGAAGAAGAGGAAGCGTTAATCCGAAAATCTGCTGGTCATTTGACTAAGTTGATTGATGATTATAGTAGCAAATATCATTATAACGATTTTCAAGATTTGTTGGCAATGATAGCCCTTCAACTAGCAAATAGTTCTATATCTTTAAATCAAAATATAGACTATCGCGATAGTGAATTGACTGAGAAGTTGCAAGAAATTGATGATTTCCTTTCTTCGAAAATAGTATAGAGTTAAAACAAAGTTCTTTTATATAAAAAAGTATTCCGCATAATTCTTATTAGTATGTAAATTCAACATTATACTAATTAGGGATAAGCTCTACGATTTTTAGAAAAGGCCTCAGCCACCCTTGGTGGAATCGGTTTACCGGTCAGTGGACTTTCGAGGAATCAGGCAGCCCTATACATGTCAAAAAAGGGGTTTACAACTCCAGGAATTGTGCGGTTCTTTTTTATTCTCTCACCTTCGATAGCTTTTATTACCAGTTATCAGCTTTATCATTCAAACTCATAAAAAAAATACAATGACTGAAATAGTAATTTATTCAGTTTTGTTGGTATTGGGTGTAGCTTTAGGCTATTTTATTGCTGCCGTGGCAGTTCGTAAAAGTATTGAAAAGAAAAGTGTTCACCTACTCGACGAAGCAAAAGAAAAGGCAGAAGTAGTAAAAGATAAGAAAATCTTACAAGCCAAAGATAAATTTTTACAACTAAGATCAGAACATGAAAGATATGTTCAAGGTAAAAATAGTGTTATAGGAAAGTCTGAATCCAGAATCAAACAAAAAGAAAATACATTAAATCAACGTCTAGAAGAGAGTAAAAAGAAGGCTAATGAAATCAATAGCATTCGTGAGAATTTGACTAGACAACTTGAGGTGGTCGAGAAGAAAGAAGAAAGTGTAGAGAAGATGTATCACCAACAGGTGAATCAACTCGAAGCTTTATCTGATTTATCGGCAGAAGATGCCAAAGCACAACTGATTGAGACCATTAAGGATGAAGCCAAAGCCAATGCTATGGTTTTTGTTAATGAAATTATTGAAGATGCTAAACTTTCCGCTGATCAGGAAGCTAAAAAGATTGTGATTCAATCTATCCAACGTACTGCTGCTGAAAGTGCTATCGAGAATAGCGTCACTGTTTTCCCTTTAGATAGTGACGATGTGAAAGGTAGAATTATTGGTCGTGAAGGAAGAAATATTAGAGCTTTGGAATCATTAACAGGTATTGAAATCATTATTGATGATTCTCCAGATGCTATCATTCTTTCTGGATTTGATCCGGTACGTAGAGAAGTAGCCCGTTTGTCTTTACATAAATTGGTTACTGATGGGCGAATTCATCCTGCACGAATAGAAGAGGTGGTGAATAAAACCAAAAAGCAATTGGATAAACAAATCTTGGAAACAGGAAAGCGTACCTTAATTGATTTAGGTATTCATAATATGCATGTGGAACTTATGCGAATGGTTGGAAGAATGAAATACCGTTCTTCTTATGGGCAAAATTTGCTACAACACTCTCGCGAAGTAGCTAACCTTTGCGCTACCATGGCCAGCGAATTAGGGCTTGATCCTAAGAAAGCTAAAAGGGCAGGTTTGCTCCACGATATAGGTAAAGTGCCTGATAGTGAACCAGAATTGCCACACGCTTTGCACGGTATGAAATTAGCTGAAAAGTTTAAAGAACATGCTGATATTTGTAATGCCATTGGCTCTCACCACGATGAGGTAGAAATGACAAGCTTGCTATCTCCAATAGTTCAAGTATGTGATGCTATATCGGGTGCACGTCCAGGGGCCAGAAGAGAAGTTGTGGAAGCATATATCCAACGTTTAAAGAAATTGGAAAGCATGGCGCGTGAATATGATGGTGTTGTTAAAACCTATGCTATACAGGCTGGTCGTGAGTTACGTGTAATTGTTGGTGCCGATCAAATTGATGATGCCAAAGCAACAGAGCTTTCCTATGATTTATCAAAGAAGATTCAGGATGAAATGAAATATCCCGGACAGATAAAAATAACCGTAATAAGAGAAACAAGAGCTATTAATTATGCAAAATAATAGCTATTTATAAAATAAAAGAGCCAGCAGATAGATATTATTTGCTGGTTTTTTGTTTCTATTAAAATGTGGGATTTATTGGTTGATCCATTTATTGGTCTCAATCGTTAGTTAAAACCCTGCCTCGCCATCCCTATCGGGAGGAAATCCGGCAGGCAGGTATGCATTTTTAGTGTAATACCAACTAAATATC
>JAOZUW010000119.1 GCA_029938465.1 Bacteroidales bacterium
TACAGCAGCTATCATGGTTTCTTTGGCCACTTGTCCACCAGAAATTGAAAGATAGAATATGTTGATTTGTTTATTTTGATTAATTATTTAAACCCTGAATTATGAAACTTTTTTCTTTTGAGAAATTAGATGTTTGGATTAACAAAGGATGTCAAATAACCAAATAAACAGACAAACAAATAAACAATAAAGAATTATGAGCTTAAAAGATATATTAACCCCGTTTACCGCTTGGAAAAGAGTAGCTAAAAATCCTGTTACTATAAAAGATCCGTTTAACGACAGACCAGGTGCTGACAGATATCGTGGATTCCATAAAAATGATGTTGATGCCTGCATTGGTTGCGGAACCTGTGAAGAAATTTGCGAAAATGAAGCTATTGATTTGGTTCCTTATACTGATCCTAAAGATGGTGATAGTGGATTACGTCCTCGAGTAGATTATGGTCGATGTTGCTGGTGTGCTCTTTGCGTGGATGTTTGTACTACCAATTCTTTGGTCTTATCAAACGAATACACATGGGTAGCTGTTGATCCTGATGATTTCATCTTTACTCCTGGTGTAGATAAAAAAGATTGGGATAATAACGAAAAAGGTTGGAAAAAACCTGAAGGAAATTATGAGTTTTACAACCTCAATAGAGTGGATATGGAGCATCTTCATCCAGAAGATCGCGACAAATCATTCGTTGAGATGATGAAAGGATATTCCAAAGAACAAGCACAAGCCGAAGCAGATCGTTGTGTGGAATGTGGTATTTGTGTGGCTACCTGCCCTGCTCATATGGGTATTCCCGAATATATTAAAGCTGTTCGTCATGATGATATGGAAGAGGGTTTACGTGTGCTATACGAAACTAACCCATTACCAGAGATTTGTGGTCGTATTTGTACTCATAAATGCGAATCTGTTTGTTCTATCGGTCACAAGGGAGATCCTTTATCTATCCGATGGTTAAAACGATATATTGCTGATAACGTAGAATCAGAGAAATATAAAGAGATATTAAACACTGTTGACCTAGAAAATATAGATAAGAAAATTGCAATTATTGGATCTGGTCCTTCAGGTTTATCAGCAGCACATTATCTTTCATTAATGGGTTATTCTTGTACGATTTTCGAGCAATTAGAAAAAGCTGGTGGTATGATGCGTTATGGAATTCCATCTTATCGCTTACCCTACGATTCTATAGATAAAGATATTGATTATATCTTATCTCTTGGGGTAGAAATAAAATACAACACTCGTATTGGTAAAGATATAACACTCGATCAGTTAGGAAAAGATTACGATGCTGTATTCTCTGGCACTGGTCTACACCTTGGTAGAGGAACAGGTATTGATGGTAGTGACAACAAACATGTTTATTTTTCTACAGATTTACTACGCCAAATTACAGCTGGTGAAGAAATTGAAGTAGCCGAAAAAATTGTAGTTATTGGTGGTGGTAACGTGGCCATGGATATTACACGTTCCTTAGCACGTATGCAGAATCAAAAATATGGTAAAACAGATATTCTTGCTACCTCTTTAGAAAGAGAAGAAAATATGCCTGCCGACCGTGAAGAAGTTGTAGAAGCACGAGAAGAAGGTGCTATTATTAATCCGGGATGGGCACCTCAATCTATTGAAATAAAAGATGGTGTTCCCACTGGCCTTCATGTAGTTGAATGTAAATCACTATTTGATGATACTGGTAGATTTAACCCTCAGTGTAATATAGAAAACAAACAATTCTTTGAAGGGACAATGATAGTTCAGTCTATTGGCCAAGGAATGGATTTAACCTATGTATCAGAAGAGTTTAAAAAAGGTTTAGAATATGGTCCAAGAGGAAGAGTACAAACCAATGAATATTTCCAAACAGGTGTAGAATGGTTCTTTATGGGTGGCGATATTATTGAAGGTCCTGATGTGATTCATGGAATCGCAAATGGTCATAAAGCCGCTATTGGAATAGACAATCTTTTGCAAGGAATTGAATTTGAACCTGCAAAATAAATTATAAGAAACCTATGGCAAACATCAGCACAAAGTATTTGGGTCTTCATTTAAAAAGCCCTATAATAATAGGGAGTTCTCCACTAACGGAAAGTGTGGAGAGCATTGTGGAGTTAGCAAAAGCTGGGGCGGGAGCTGTAGTTCTAAAATCGTTATTCGAAGAACAAATACTTATGGATGTAGATGCTTTACGTGTCAACAATATTCACAATACTTTTGCCGATGCAGAAAACTATTTTAGTTTCTTTACAAAAGAAAAAAATCTGAATGACTATCTAAATCTTATAAAGGAATCTAAAGCACAAACATCTATACCGATTATTGCTAGCATCAATTGTCAGAATGCAGGTGAGTGGGTAAGCTTTGCACAAAAAATAGAAACTGCTGGTGCAGATGCCATTGAGCTTAATATTTTCAATTTACCTAGTGATCAAGAATATAAAGGTATTGATTATGAAAATGTTTATTTTGACATCATTCAAGAAGTATCAAAAAAAATAAATATTCCTTTAGCTATAAAGGTTTCTCCCTATTTTTCAGGATTGGCAAATTTTATGACTCGATTAAGCCAGACAAAAATAGATGGAATTGTAATGTTCAATCGTTTTTATGAGCCAGATGTAGATATTCACAAACTTGAATTAAAAAGTAAAACTTTTAAAAGTTTAGCTTCTGACAATCATGAGGTTTTACGCTGGATTGGAATACTATCGCCCATAGTAAAATGTGATTTATGCTCCTCCACAGGTATTACCAATGGAGAAATTCTTATTAAAAATATGTTGGTGGGCGCTCAAGCCGTAATGGTTGTCTCACAAATACTTAAGGAGGGAGCACAGCTGATCACTAAAATGAATATAGAATTAGAAAAATGGATGACCGAAAAGAAATTCGAGAATACTCAAGATTTTATTGGTAAATTGAGCCAAAAGGATATCCAAAAACCTATCATCTTTGAAAGAACGCAATTTATGCGTTATTTTCATGATGCCGATTTTGTAAATAAATAAAAACCAAATACTTAGAAATATGTTAGTATCTGAAATAGTAAATAGAAAAGGGAAGAATGTTTTAACCGTAAAAGAAGACTCTATTGTTTTTGATACCGTTAAAAAACTTGACGAGACAAGATCTGGAGCCATGCTGGTTACCAATGATGAAGATGAACTTGTAGGAATCATTTCCGAGCGTGATGTATTGTACAAATGCTATAACTCCGGAGTTCCTTTAACGGAAAATAAAGTGAAAAGCTTGATGACTTCTGCTGAAAAATTAATTGTTGGCAAAATGGATGATACTGCAACATATTTAATGCACGCTATGATTGACAAAGGAATTCGTCATATTCCTATTCTTGAAAAAGAAGAAATAGTAAGTATTGTTTCTATTGAAGATGTTTTGAGAGCTGTTTTAGAAACAACAGAATCAGAAGCTAAATTATTACGTGAATATATAAAGAATCCTTTTGGGGTTCATACTTATAAGTAATAGTACTTGAAGTACTTGGAGTACTTCAAGTACTTAGAGTATTCTAAGTACTAAAAATATTGGAGTAATACCAATTTGAGATCAAGAGTGCCGAAATAAATTCTAAATATTTTTGCATTTTTCGATCTTCAAATATTAAGCATAGCCATAGCTATGGTTTATATTTTAAGTGAAATAAAATGTAAAAAAATGACGAATATATCGGCAGTTTTGGTTTTAATTTGGTATAAATCTCGTTTACTCTAATTGTTGACTGAAAATTTGTATACCAATCAAAAGCCTTTCTATTGAAAAATAGGGAGGTTTTTGTATTTTTAAAAGGGCATTAAAAAAATATGATTTATGTGCTATATCTATATTCTTGAAGTATTTACGTTTTTATCACTGTTGGTATTATTGGTAGAAGTATCGTTAATGTCGTTTTGTACTTAGCTTAAGATAATTGTTAACAGAGTGTTGAAAATCAAAAGGGCTATTTATCACTTTCCAATAAGAATATTTCTACTTTTATAAATGAACCAGATCTCTATAAATATAGTGCTTAGCTCAACAAAAAATAACAATTATTTAGGTATTTCGATACCTAAATAGTTTATAGCTTTGCAAAAAAAAAATCTTATGCAAGAATCATGTCCCATAGTTAACGAAAGAGTAGATGAAAAATTGATCCGATTAAATGGATTAGTCGTTTTTATAGGTCTATTTGTTTTTGTCTTTTTCTCTTATAAATGGCTCATATTATTTGTAACAGCCGATTTTGCCATCAGAGTTTTTTTTGGTGTAAAAAACAGCCCTCTTTGTCATATTCTCAAATTTACATTAAATCTAAGCCATAGCAAACCTCATTTAATTAATGCAGGACCAAAAAAATTCGCTGCTAAAATTGGTTTAACACTTACTTCTATGTTAAGCCTCTTATTTATATTCAATTTTGTAGAAGCAGGACAAATACTAGGTATTGTTTCTTTAATTGCAGTAGGCTCAGAAGTGTTTTTCAATTACTGTGTTGCTTGTAAAATATACAATCTTCTACAAAAAATAGGGATAGACTTATAAAATTTAATTATTTCTTATTTCACCTAGGCGAATATTCCATATATTAAGAGTATCTGCTCCAAAAATCTTTTCTTCTTTAAGCAAATAAAAAATAGCCACTTTTTCAAAAGAGTATATTTTTTTTTCAGACAATGTAGAACACCAAAATTTTTGTTGAAACTTTAAGCTTCCTTTGTAGGTATTATCTGAAATTCTTGAAAGAGGTTTATTTACACTAATCGAATCAAAAGTTAAGTTTGAAAACCTCCAATCATTTGCCAAAACACTTTCAAGAAACTCATTAATAGTTTTTATTTTATCAGTACTACTAACAGGATAACTAAATAGAATATTAACATCCTTTGAAATAAAAGAACGCTCTATCATTGCTCTTGCTTTTACTCTAAATGAAAGATCGAGAGTAGAATCCTTGAGAACCTGAAGATAATCCGCCATATCAGATAATTGTTGTTTTGCTTTAGTTTCAAATACAGATAGCGAAGTCTCCGATAGTGTATTTGCTTCAAATTCAGAATAGATATCCTTCTTCATCTCATCCAATAGAACTTCTTCTCGTGTACTACTCCCCTCCTCATTACAAGAGGGTGCCATAATAGCAAACAGTATCACAAAAAAACCTAATATTTTAATGTATTTAATCATTTATTTTAAAATTTACTCTAAACCTAAGAAGGGCTATTTTTTCCTCCTTAAACTGTGTGTCTAAAATCTCTATATTTTTCAAACTACCCGAAGGCATAGTCATTTTATCAATAAACTCCATTTTATTATACAAAGCCATTCCGAATTTATTATGATCGTTGAGCACCTGATAGATGATGGCGTCATCATCAATAATTTTACTCAAATATGTCCGTCTTTTTTGCCAATCCTCTACATTCATCTCCGAGAAATAATGCAGAATAAGTGCATAATCATTCACTTTCATTCCAATACTTTGTTCATTATCAAAATTTCTCAAAATTCGTATAATCGTATCAGTAATATAATAAGGCGTACTAACAACCATAGTCAGAACACTTGCATTTGTTTTAAAAACCACACTTCCACTACTATCGCTCAAATAATGCATAGGCGATTCATTATCTGACAATATCACTATCTCAGTTTGCTTACTTATAATAACTTCTTTAGTGTATATATCATAAAAGCTAAAGTGATACTCACTCTCTTTTTGGTTAATAAGATTAAATAAAAAATACATCATCAGCATCAGTATAATTACGGCAATAGGTATTATAAAAAACATTCGGTTGGCTTGCGGAATATCCTTATCTACTATGGCATCATCTGTTTTATTATACACATAATCATCCCAATTGGAGTATCCCACATACTTACTCAGTAGATTTAGAATATCAATCCTTGGTAAGGATTCGTTCTCTGTTTTAATATGATTATAAAACCATTTTTCACTTATATGAGCATTCACCTTTACCAAAAGATCTTCCTGAAAATCAGTTATCTCCTGCCCTTTCCAATGGGAAATAGAAGGATTGATACCAGGAAATGACTCCTGCATAACAGATACAATATCCTGCTTTAACAAGCTGAAATATTTTTTCTTTATATCGTGCAAAGCTGCATTATTTTTTAATCTATTGCTAGTATAACACTTGTAAATCACTTTACAAATGTTTTACAAGAGAAATTCAAATGATAGCATTAGTGTTCCATTAACTTTGGTTGTGAAAAATGATGATTAACAAATATAAGCAATTTGTTCATCATATTGATATTTTAATAACAAGTCATTAATAGTAATCTGTAAAATATCCATTATGAAAAAAATAATATTCATCTCCATCATTCTACTTTTTGCAATTTCTACTTACAGTCAGGAAGTAAAGAAAGACAGTATTTTCTATAAAGATAAATACTATTACTCTGATAATCCTGATTATGAAAAAATTAAAGTGGATTACTTAAAAATCAATTTTGAAACTTGGTTTATGCCAGGCCTAGGCTATACCTTTTATAAACCCAAAGGAGATGATTCCACAGGTGTATTCAATGGGATTGCCGTAAACTATCTCATTTTTGCAAATATGGCTCAAAATAATAATCCAGGACCCAGCCACCTTAGACTTTACACTAAACTAAGTATTGTAAAAAGTTCTAAAAAGGGCATTAACGATTTGTTCTGTTACTCCATAGGTTTAAGTTTATCCTTTGAAAAAAACCCAAAACGCAGCTATCTGGTTCCATTTTTTGGACTTGAATTTGGAGGTTTATCTCAAAGTCAGTGGGGCACTACCGGACAGTTTACTCCTACTTTGGGTTTGCATATCATATCTAAACGTACGCTCTTTATCAATATTCAAGGAGGTTATGTATATCCTATAACCAAATTCGACATTCTACAAGGTTTGTTTTTGGAGTTTGGAGTGAACTTTGCCCTTTGGTAAAAATTAGAAAAAATAAATGTAAAATATTATCCATTAAAATATAAAGTCATGAAAACAAGAAAAATTATTTCAAAACTAAGCTTGATAACAAGCATTATTATTGCGCTGTTATTCACAGGCATTACTTCCTGCTCAGGTCAAAAAGACAATAAAGAAGTATTAAATGCTTACCAACTCAGATTAAGCGGACATGCAGATTCTGCAAAAGTGCTGCTTCTGGAAATAACAAATAAAAACCCAGAATGTGCCATTTCCTGGTTTGAATTATGCAGAACCACACAACATATAGGAATGGCTAATCCCAGAGAAATAAAAGAAAATCTGAATGAAGCTTTAGAATATATCAACTTAGCCGTTGAAAATGATCCTAAAAACGCCCAATATCTTTCCTTTAAAGGTGAAATACAAACTTTAATGTTTTATATGGCGCTAAAGTTCCAAGATAAAAATGCTTCTGATTATATTACTAATGTCGAAGAAACCTATAATTCTTTATTTCAACTAGACAACTCCTATTATGAACATAAGATAAGCCTTGTTGAATTTTTTGGAGGACTACCTGAAGAGATGGGAGGCAATTTAGATAAGGCTGAAAAATATGCTCAAGAGCTTGAAAAAGATGATTTTATTTCAGGTGCCAAAGCAAGGGAAATTTTAATGCCACAGGATGCCGATTACGAAATATATTGGGAAGAAATTGTTACTAAGATGCCTCAAAATGCAGATGCACACCAAGCATTAGGCAGAGTATATCTATTCAATGAGAAGTTTGATAAGGCTTATAATGAATATCAAAAAGCAATTGATATTGACCAAACAAAAAGTGTACTATATTTAGATTTAGGCAGATACTATATCATGATGGCTATGCAAAATCAGGCTTCTATGGATTCCATAGCACCGCTTGCTGAAGAACAATTTAATAAATACATCAACTTTACACCAGAGCCATTAGATCCTATGAAAGCTTGGACTTATGGCACCATAGCCATGATATATCGGCGCACAGGAAATAAAGAGCTCTCTATGGAATTTATAGATAAAGCAAAAAATTTAGACCCCTTTTATTCTCCCGCATTTGGAAAGCCAAATCTAAGGCTTTACAATCCACCTAATGAGGTTATACATATTCAGAGCTATTATCTTTCTCCATTTTAAAAACTTATCTGAATATAAAAGCAATAGCCTGTTTATCAATTGTTTTAAACTTAACAATAAAATGACTACCTTTGAATATAACTATTAAGAAAGGGGAAAAGATGAAAACAAAAAGAAGTCTCATTCAGTTATACCTATTCATTGCTATACTATTAATAGCACTACCTACTATTGCACAAACTCAACAAGATACTCTGAGTTATAACATTGAAACCACTGATGGGAACTCCTATCAAGGGAAAATAATAGAACAAGATGATGTAGAAATAATCTTTCAAACAAATAATATCGGAAATATTACTATTCAACAAGCTGATATCAAGAAAATACA
>JAOZUW010000233.1 GCA_029938465.1 Bacteroidales bacterium
TTTTATCTTAATTATGTAGAAATAAGTTATCCTTAGGTTGACGCACATGTGCCTGAGGCGAGATAGTATTGATTTTTCTTGAATTTTTGTTTCGTTTTGTTTCAAGAAAATGAATATTGCAAAAAGAAAAATGCGATTGTTCTTTCTCTTTTATGCAAAAGAATGCTATTTTTACCTTAGGGTGACGCCCATATACTTGCTGTTGGGAAGCATCCTAACACTCTTTCCATTTCTCCAAAACCACACCATCTTCACATAAATAATGCGAATGCAAATCAGCAGTTAAACAACTATGAACTGGTACAATCTCTACTAAATCACCTATTTTCAGTGTTTTAAGGAAGGATTTTGCTGCAGTTATAATACCATGTTCCTGGCTAAGTCTATGCACAGGAAAACCATGATCTAATTCCCTATTATTGTGAGTTACAAGCAAACCAAACACTTTTTGATTTTTATATTCAATACTTTCTTTTGATAAATGAACAGCTCCACCGTAGATTACAAACTCGCCCCGTTCCGGATAAATTCCAATCACAGGACAGCTTAATTTTAGGGCTATTTCCTGGTTTTGACAAACTCCTTTTTGAAGTTGCATTAAATCGTAGAACACAAAATTGCCTGGTCGCCATTCATCTACACCCTCGAAATTTTGAGCAAAACTAGCAGAAGGAGTATCGCCCATACTTATTATCAATTGAGGGTATTGGGTTGAATATTTGTTTTTCAAAGTCAACATTCGCTCTTTGGATAATTCAAATATTTTGGCAATTTCTTCAGCCTGATCAACATCATAAGTGTTGCCACTATGGCTTAAAAAACCAATGAAATGCATAAGAGGTGACTGATTGATGAGCTCTAAAATCTCATTAATTTGTTGAGTATGGTGATAGGCTACTCCACTTCGGGAATAGGAAGTATCTATTTCAATATATAAATCCACAGAGAACTGTAAATGAGAAGATAAAAACACGCAAGTTTCCAGACTATCAACGGTAAGAGATAGCTGAATGTTTTTCGCCAAGGTATTTATTTCAGCAATTTCCAAAATATTAACAGGAATAG
Organism: Bacteroidales bacterium; assembly: GCA_029938465.1. Taxonomy (GTDB): domain Bacteria; phylum Bacteroidota; class Bacteroidia; order Bacteroidales; family UBA12170; genus UBA12170. The sequence continues at coordinate 1,066 of JAOZUW010000233.1, forward strand.
CTATAGTTATATCTTTCCAGTGATTTGATGCAAAATAAGATGCCATACCCACCGAAGAAACACAACATTTTTTTATCCCTTGTGCTATAAACCACTGCCCAATAGCTGCCGATTGATGGGTTTTAAAATGAGGACGAAAATCCATATCCCATTTTTGGCAGAGGCCTTTCATTTTATTGATATTCTTTTGGCTGATTGAAGTATTTACTATAGGTGTGGGTTTTTTAATCATAAAGCAAAGATACAATAGACTTTATTACGATTGAAGTCGTATAAGGGCAGTATTATAGATTTTTTTTGATAACCAAGGCATTTTCATTTTGCATAGCCGTAGCTATGGAAAATGAAAATAACGAAGGGTAGCGGAAAAAGATAAATAGTGCCATACGAATTTAGTCGTAATAAAGTCTTATATATGGAATCATTAATTTTTGTTATTTTGCGGTATGGAATTAACAAAAAAACAAAATATAATTTTAGGGGCTTTAGCTATAGGAGTTTCAGCAACTTCTTGGGGTTTTGACGGGATTGTTTTAACACCTCGCTTATTCAACCTTCCTGTAGTTTTTGTAGTTTTTGTACTTCACCTTATTCCATTTTTATTAATGAATCCTTTTCTTTATAAAAGGTATAGGCTATTGGGAACTTTGAATAGAACGGAATTGCTTTCCCTATTTTTAGTGGCATTATTGGGGGGTTCTATTGGTACTCTTGCTATCGTAAAGGCTCTCTTTTTGGTTAATTTTCAATCTCTTTCTATTGTGGTTCTTTTACAAAAACTACAACCTGTGTTTGCCATTACTCTGGCAGCTTTATTTTTGAAAGAAAAACTGAGGCGTAATTTTATATTCTGGGCTATATTGGCACTTATTGCAGGATATTTCCTTACTTTCGGATTTAGTCTGCCGCATTTCCAACAGGACCAAAATACTATTTATGCCTCCTTATTGGCTGTATTAGCTGCTTTTAGCTTTGGAAGCTCAACCGTTTTTAGTAAGAAAATACTGAATAAATTAGATTTTATTACCGCTACTTTCTTTCGTTATGGAGCTACTTCATTATTGATGTTTTTTGTTGTTTTATCTGTAGGAGAACTGGACTCATTTAAAGCCATAACAGCAAATAACTGGCTCATTATTGGCATTATTTCAGCTACAACAGGATCAGGAGCTATCTTTTTATACTATTTTGGTTTACAGAAAGTAAAGGCCATTATAGCTACTATCATGGAGTTGTTTTTTCCTATATCAGCAGTATTTTTTGATTATTTTATCAATGATCATTTACTAAGCCCTGTGCAATGGTTAAGTGCTGCAGTTATGATTTTTGCTATTATTAATTTGAATGCTGATAATACAAAAGCCCTTTCAAAATTGGCCAAGAAAATCAAACAGAAGATCTAAGTCT
>JAOZUW010000027.1 GCA_029938465.1 Bacteroidales bacterium
ATCTTGCTTGGACCAGTTCGGATAAAGCATTATTAGGTTATAATGTTTACCGTGACGAAATTATTATTGGTACAACTTCTAACGGAATATCTACATATACTGATGAAGATGTAGCCTATAATATGGATCCTTGTTACCAATATACAGTTGAAGCTGTATTTGATGAAGGAGTAGCCATGTCAGAAGTTGTTACGGCTTGTATTACTGGTGTAGGATTTGTTAACGGTACGGTTACCGCATTAATAACTGGAGAACCTATTTCCGGGGGAGCTGAGGTTATGTTATTAGGAGCATCAGGATATTTTACTTTCGTTACTGACATGTATGGGCATTATAGTGGTGAAGTATATGAAGGGGTATATAGCTATGTAGTAATGGCAGAAGGATATATAGAGGGAATTCGTGATGATGTAAATGTAGCATATAACACTACACAAACCGAAGACTTTATTTTAGGAGAATATCCTGTTGTAGCAGATACTGTATGGGCAATTCCGTTAAATGAGGATCAAGTATTTATTGAATGGGATACTTCTAGCTATGCCTCAAATTACACCAATTACATTCAAGGGTATAATATCTACCGCCAGCTTTATGATCAAGGTTCTACTCTAGAATTTTTAGGAAATACGACTGAACTATCCTTTACGGATGAGAATTGGGGTGAAGCTGAAATGGGTATATATAATTGGGGTGTAGAAGTGATATATGTGAACCAAACAAGCCAAATGGTTTTCTCCAATCATTTAGATAAAGATATGGTTTGCACTGTAAATATTGAAGTGACCACAAATACTGCAGATTCACCAGAAGGTACAGAAATACTGTTTTTCAATACTTCAGAACCTTATCTGGAACTATTTTATGATTTCACTTTGGATGAAACAGGGTTTGCATCAATAGAAAACTTCCGAAAAGGCATTTATGATATTACTGTTTTTCACCCGGATTATGATCCTCTAATTTTTCAAGATGTTATTATTGATGCTGATACCAATTTTATATGGCTATTAGATGAAACTCTTTATACTCCTGTAAATCTTTATGTTACACCTACTGGTATAGCTACATGGGATCAAGGGAACTATATCTATTTTAGCGGATTATTTGAGGATTTTAATACACAAGAAGCTTTTGACAATTGGGAAATAATAATAGGTGGTAATACTGCAGATACCTGGCAATGGACAACCGAATATAATGGCAGTTCTTTAAATGGAACGGCCTTTGCTTTTGTAAATTCTCACGGAGCCGGAAATGGCTCTTCCATGGATGAATTATTGATTTCTCCCACAATAAATGCTTCCATGGTGGAGGAGCTTTTTTTAGAGTGGGATCAGAATTACCAAAACCTATCAGGACAAGATCATTTTGCTGTAGAAGTTTTTGATGGCAACAACTGGCAAAACGTTTATGAACAAAACACAGACGATGAGCCTTGGCCAACTGTTACTCACCAAAGCATTAATGTAAGTAACTATGCCAACGAAGATTTTAAAGTACGCTTTCATTATATAGCCCCAGGATGGAATTGGAATCTGGCTATTGATAATATTTCTATTCATTCTCCAACGAGTAAAAATGTAGATGATAAAATGTTTCAGTTATATAAAGTATGGCATGATGGTGTGTTTGCAGCTGATACAGATACTGGTTTTCTTGATTATACCAATCCCGATTATTTGTTTACTTTAATTGAAGATGAAACATATATAGCAGAAGTTACTGCTCTATATACTACCGGATATAGTCCACTAGCCGAATACGAATGGATCTATATACCTAGCTCTAGCTTTGCTGGGCCAGATGAAATGGATGCTGAATTAATAGAAGGTACTAATGATATGTTGGTGACTTGGGCAAAAATTGAGAATGGTAAAAGAGTTGTTGTGAAAAAGGAAGAGGGTTTGCAAAAAAAAATACTATTAAGCCCACTTAATAAAGACAATGAAAACTTTGAAATCTTAGGGACAAATCTTTATTGCGATGATGAATTATTAGCCTTTATTCCCACACCGGATACTTTTTATTTGGTCGAAGATATGGATCCGAATGGGATATATAATTATTGTTTAGCTACCGTATATACCGAAGATGATGGTTTGCACTCTTGGACCTCCCCAACCAATATTTTATGTATTCAAATAATTGGTTGTTTGATATGTGATCCCCCTACAAATTTAACAGTTGATGATATTATAGGTGATCCTTGTATAGCCGTTCTTAAATGGGATAAAGTAGCAGCAGATTTGGATAATTCTCAAAGAAATATAAACAGTAAAACCAATGAATTTTTAGGGTATAATATATATAAAGATGGTATTCAAATAAATGAAGAGTTGGTATTGGATACCAACTACCAAGATCCTCATATCTGTAATGCTCCTATCTGTTATGAAGTAACAGCAGTTTACACTGATTGTGAGTCTGACCCTTCAAATGAGGCTTGTTTACCTGTTATGCCAGCAACTATAAATGATAAGAATAGATTTAATATTTATCCTAATCCGGCCAAAGACTTTCTAAAGATAGAATCTTCTTATCCTATACTATATTTGGCAATTTCAAACTATTTAGGCCAAAAACTCTTTATAGGAGATTCTTATAATACTAAAGAAATAAGCTTAAATATCAGCGATTATCCTTCGGGTCTCTATTTCTTAGAAATTGAAACAACTATTGGAATAAAAAAAGTGAAATTCCTGATCAGGTAGACATTCTACTTCGTTCCCTTTTTTACCATTTGCAAAAACAGCTCATCTAACTGTTCTTTTGCTACGGGTGAAGGCGAATCAATCATCACATCTCTTCCGGTATTGTTCTTTGGAAAGGCAATATAATCACGAATAGAATCGGAACCACCAAACATAGCAGCTAAACGGTCGAAACCAAGTGCTATGCCAGCATGAGGAGGAGCACCAAATTCAAAAGCATCCATCAAGAAACCAAATTGTGCTTGTGCTTCTTCATCAGTAAAACCAAGATGTTTAAACATTAGCTTTTGTAAATCCCTATCGTGAATACGTACAGAACCTCCACCAATTTCTACACCATTAATCACCATATCGTAAGCATTAGCTCTTACCTCTCCGGGTTTTTCTTCGAGCATATGAATATCTTCTTTCTTAGGTGATGTAAAAGGGTGATGCATAGCGTGATAACGTTTAGAATCTTCATCCCATTCTAAAAGAGGAAAGTCTACTACCCATAATGGAGCAAAAACACCTTTTTCTCTTAGTCCTAAACGTGTACCCATTTCTAAGCGAAGCTCATTCATAGCTTTGCGGGTTTTATCAGTATCGCCCGAAAGAACTAAAATAAGATCTCCTGCTTTGGCATTCATTTTTTCTGCCCAGGCTTTTAAATCTTCCTGGCTATAAAACTTATCTACTGATGACTTAAAGCTGCCATCTTCGTTACATTTAAGGTAAACCATACCACGAGCACCAATCTGTGGTTTTCTAACAAAATCCGTTAGCTTATCCAACTCTTTTCTGGTATAAGTAGCACAACCTTCTGCTTTAATGGCTACTACCAATTCAGAATCATCAAAAACTTTAAACCCCTTATTTTGTGCCACATCATTAAGCTCTACAAACTTCATCTCAAAGCGAATATCAGGCTTATCAGACCCATAATACTTCATAGCATCGGCATAATCCATTCTAGGGAACTCGTTTATATCCACTCCTTTTACTTCTTTAAAAAGATGACGAGCCATTCCTTCAAAAGTATCTAATATATCCTCTTGGGTTACAAAGGACATTTCGCAGTCTATTTGAGTAAACTCTGGCTGGCGGTCAGCTCTTAAATCCTCATCTCTAAAGCATTTTACCAGTTGGTAATAGCGATCGTAGCCTGCAACCATTAATAATTGCTTAAAGGTTTGTGGCGATTGTGGTAAAGCATAAAACTCATTGGGATTCATACGGCTAGGTACAACAAAATCTCGTGCTCCCTCAGGAGTTGATTTAATCAAATAGGGTGTTTCTATCTCTAAGAAGTTTTGCTTATCCAAATAATTTCTTGTAGCTATTGAAAGGCGATGACGCAATTCCAAATTCTTACGAACAGGGTTTCTTCTTAAATCTAAATAACGGTATTTCATTCGGATTTCTTCACCACCATCTGTATTGTCTTCAATGGTAAAAGGAGGTGTTTTGGCTTTGTTTAAAATGCTAAGCTCCTCCACTATAATTTCCACCTCACCAGTTGGCATTTTGGCGTTCTTGCTACTTCTTTCTGCAACAAGGCCTTTTACTGTGATTACAAATTCTCTACCTAACTTACGAGCTTGCTCGCAAAGATTGGCATTGGTTTCCATATTAAAAACCAATTGTGTAATTCCGTAGCGATCGCGTAAATCTACAAAGGTCATTCCACCAAGGTCTCTTGACTTTTGTACCCAACCACTAAGGGTAATATTCTCGTTTATATTTTCTATGCGTAATTCTCCGCAGGTGTGTGATCTTAACATATCTGTATGGATTTATTTTCAATTTGCGAAAGTAATGAAAATGTAGAAATTAAAAGAAAGTATTTTCCTTGTAAAGAAATTGCCTAATGTCAGAAATCAAATACGTGTTTTATTCATAAGGTTTACGCACTATAAACAATCCTAATGAAGAACTTTAAAACCGATAAGAAAACAAAATGAACCATCGACGTATTCCAGATGGAGCAGTAAAATAAGGCGACATACCACTAGACGTTTGATATCTAAGTTCAAATTGATATTTCTTCATAAATCTTCCACCAATGCCATATAAAATTCCAAACTCCAATTTTCTATCCAAGCCCATATCAGAAGTTTTCGTTTCATTTGTAATCGGATTAGTTGTGTTTTCAATACTCTGCATACTTATGGCATATCCATTTGTCATGCCAAAATTTGCAAATATTTGTAGTTTACCAAACTCATACTGATATCTAAACATATTGTTCATACTAATGTACGAATATTTAAGAATCCAACTAGTAGATTCATAACCAGAAACCAGATTACTTTCATTCTTTGTATCAATATAAGTATACATTAACTCACTATTTAAGGACCAATGTTTAAAACTGCGTCTAAAAGTAATATCTAAAGCACCTCCAATTGCCGGGCTTAGCGAAGGTTCCATTGCATAAGATTCATTCACAACCATATAATTAAAAAAGCTTAGCGTTTGGTGCGTTATCCCACCAAAAATACTCCATACTAACACGTCCTTTTCTTCTTTTAGTTTGTATGCCATAGACTTATTATTACATTTTGCATAGTAAAATGCAAATACATTAGCTAAACTCTGAAATGAATAACTTGCCGATTCAATCTTAGATTGTAATTCTGGGCATTTTTGAAAATAAATCAACAATTGTCCTAAATACTTTTTATTAGATTTTGCTAAGGTTTTTTCATCCACTGTTTGCAAATATTTTTTATAAATCAGAAGCTCATATTTATCTCCATAATAAATATAAAAATTATCAATCCCTGAATGGGTTTTATAGAGAGCTAAGGTTTTCTCTCCTTTATAAAGAATACGAAGAAAAACCTGCTTCTGTTCTAATTGCAAATCGGGATTAAATTTTAATATCTCTGTAGCTCTTGGGCTAATCTCGTAATAAACAAATGAACTTTCAAATAAATCTTCATTTACACCAAATGCCAAAATCTCATAAGGAAGATATTTAATAGTTTGCCCCTCTTTAGTGCTTCGATAATTCACATAATCAGGATTGTCGTTCCAATTATTATAACCTATAAAACCTTTGATAGTGTCACCATCTGTCTGCACTATAAAACCTTCAAGATAATGTTTTTGAGCTGTTAGATTTTGAATGGCAAATAGTATAAGTATTAAGGTAGCATATTTCTTCATGGCTTGTGGCATTTATACACCAACAAAGATAATTATTTATTTCTGTAAAATTGCTATGCAAAGAAATGATTCATCAATTAGATGTAAAATAACCTATCTACAAAATTCTATCACGGCTTAGTAAAATAAAAAAAGCTCCTTACTAAATGCAAGGAGCTTTTTATCATATATTAAAATGAGATTAATGTTTATCCCAGAATAATTTTGTTGTTAATACATCACCACCAACTGCACTTGCAGCATCAATATAACTGTCAGGGTTAAGTGTTTGCTCATTTACAGGGAATGTAAGACGAGTTGGCACAACACCACCTTCAGTTTCAGGAGCTTCAGGCTCATTCATTAATGGCCAATCTAAACGACGGTAAGTAGTCCAAGCTTCAAAACCTCTTTCGTAATTACCTAACCAAGACTGTGTACCAATTTGTTGTTTCCAATCACCAGCAGCATCCCAAGCAACACCTTCAGTTGCAAGATAATCATCAGCACCATCAACTCCCCAATCATCAAAAGAAGAGGTAATAGCAGCATTATAAAGATCTTCAGTAGAACCACCAGCACTCCAACCACGAGCAGCAGCTTCAGCTTTGTAGAATAACACCTCAGTATAAGTCATTAAGTGAGATGGGAATGTAGGTTCATGTACAGCAGCAGCTACGTGTGAGTTTGTTCCATATGAACTAGGATAACCATATTGACCACCTTTATAATAGGTAAATACATCTAATGAATCAACAGCTAATACCATATAAGGTAAATCAACAATTTCTGTTCTATCTGCATAAGTAATAACCATTTTGCTTCCACCTGTAAGTTCAGTATCAATTTTTACATTGCCGTCATTTTTATCATAAACAAACGCCATAGGCTTTTGTAAATAAGCATACATACGTGGATCGTTAAAGTCGTTTAACAAATCTACTAAAGTATTAGCAGGAACATAATCATCACGACCACTAGCCACCAATGCTTGATACAAAGGATTAGTATTGTTTAATGGAGCTGTTAAATAGACCAATTGAGCATTATCTGCACTACTAGCAAAAGCATGAGGTTCAGCAGCTTCAAAAGTTGCTTTAGCAAATGCTTCATCAGCATCAGCAATAGTGATACCCATACGTAACTTCAAAGAGTAAGCAAAAGTTTTCCAAGCGTCAATGTTACCATTATACATAATGTCTGCATCAACAAAACTACCACTACCTTTAAAAGCACCTATTGCAGCATCTAGTTTAGGTACAAGAGATTTGTATACCGTTAAACCATCATCATAAGCAGGATAAAGATTATCGATATTTACTGCATCAGTATAAGGTACATTACCAAAAATATCAACCAAACGTTGGTAAACATAAACTTCCAGAATTTCAATAATCTGGAGTCTGTTGTTTTTCATATCAGATTGTGCTTCAGTAACAGTCTCCTCAGCAGCAATTAATTTTTTTGCTTCGCTAAGATCCTTTAAAATGTCACGGTAAAAAATTCTAAATACACCATCAGACACTGTACGACTAATGATATCGTAGTTAGCTTCGTTAGTATAAGTTGTTTCTGTCCAATATTGGCAAAACAACTTCCAGTTATTCACATTCACATTTGTTTCGGCTACTTGATCAGCCAAATCTTTTAGAGCGTTAGTGAAAAGCATATCACCCGGAACTTCAGTCGGATGCTTTTCATCTTTCTGCCAATCTTCGAAGTTCTTAGTACAAGATACTGAGATCCCAACTAAAACGATTAGCGCTAAATATATTCTTTTCATAATCATCTATTTAAAATTGTAATTTAACATTAAAACCAATTGTTCTAAGAGAAGGCATTACACCTGACTGCCATCCTTGTATATTACCAGCACCTTGAGAAGCTTCTGGGTCAGCATGAGGAAGCTCTTTAGAAATAATCCAAAGATTTCCACCAACTAAACTAAAGCTAGCACCGTGAATAAATGTTTTATCCATTATATTTCTTGGCATGGTATAAGTTAAAGCTACTTCTCTTAATTTCAAATAGGTAGCATCGTAAACAAAAGCAGAATTTGGATTATGTTTCCAACCAAAAGCGTGGTATTTATCACCAGCAACTCTTGTAGTATTTGGAGCAAATGATCCATCAGCTTGCTCTACAACACCCTCGATAATATAACCACCACCATCATCTAGTGTGTTACGCACAGGGTTACCTAGGTCGTTAGTATAAGAAGTTTCGGAATACATACCAGTACCTCTACCATACCATTGGTCAAGAGAGAAAATACTTCCACCTTTTTGGTAATCTAATAAGAAACTAAAACCTATATTTTTATAAGTGAAAGAGTTGTTTAATCCCATATTATAATCAGGGTTTACATCACCAATAATTTTATCGGAAGTAGCTGATTTTATAGGATATCCATTATCGGCAATGATAATCTCACCACCATCAGTATAAGTATAATCAGTACCTTGAATTACACCATAAGGTTCACCTTTACGTGCATTAATAGTTACACCACCTTGTAAACTAGCCAATTGCAAGTTTTTCACTTCTTGACCAGTTTCTGCATCTTTATAAAGTTCCACCACTTGGTTTCTATTTCTAGAAAAGTTTAGCATAATATCCCACTGGAAATTATTATTCTTCACAGGAGTACCTGTTACAGAAAGCTCTATACCTTTGTTTTCTACTGTACCAGCATTTAACATTTGACTTGAATATCCAGTAGCTGTAGATACTGAAACAGGCATAATTTGATCCACTGTAGTTGTGTTATAAAAAGCAAAGTCAAATCCTAATCTGCCATTTAATACTAGCATTTCTAAACCTGCTTCAAAACTATTTGAAATCTCAGGCTTTAAGAATTGATTTGCTTTTGCACTTGAAACAGAGAATAAACCTGTTCCGTTCCAACCAGGACTATTAGAATAAGTATCAAATAAAGAATGATAAGGAGCATCATTACCTACTTGAGCATAGCTTAATCTTACTTTACCAAATTGTAACCAATCCGCTTCAACAACTTCTGAAAATAAGAAACTGGCTGCAGCAGAATAATAACCATATCCTCTTTCGTCGGTAGGTAAGGTAGAAGAAACATCATAACGATAAGTAAGGTCTAAATACAACATATGTAAATAACTCATAGAAGCAGCACCATAAAAACCGTTTACTCCTTTTTTACCTAAAAATTCAACTGGAAGATTAGGATTAACAGAATTGCTAAGAGCCCATACACCAGGAGCAATAATACCACCATTAGTAGAAGCAAATACTTGATCTACTGTATTTTGACGAATATTAATACCTGCAAAAGCATTCAAGTTAAAGCTTTCACTAAAATCTTTGTTGAAGTTTAATTTAACATCATAGTTAGATTCAATATACTTACGATCTAAACGAGAATAACCAGAAGTTTCATCACTACGTAGGGTACCAAAACGATTGGAAATAGACCCCACTTGCTTTCTTTCTTCTTGTAGCTCATCATAAGTATCTACAGAAGCACGAGCCATTAAACTTAAATAATCATTAATGGTCCAGTCTGCCTGGAAGAAACCAGTAATACGATCTCTCTGGTCAGTTTGGTAAGACTGAAAACGCTGGAAATAAGGATTATCCCAATAAATTGGATCAGAATTATCTACTGACTTTCTATTCCATGTTACGTTTTGTTCTTGTGCTTCATAAGCTGCTTTTTGATCTAATAGATCCACATTAGTTTGGAACCACTGACGGAAAGAAGACATAATATTTTCGCTATAACCAGTATGGTTACGACCTTTAGCATTTGTTCTGTTATAAGTAGCAGAAGCTGTAAACTTTAGATTATCTAATAAATCGTGAGAAGCACTAAAGCTAAAGTTATTCTTATCTAAATTACTATTTGGCATAATACCATTTTGGTGTACATTGGTATAAGCTAAACGGAAAGTTGATTTATCCGTACCACCACTAACAGCAACAGTATTCTTTAGCGTTAAAGAGTTGTCAAAAAAGTCAATTGGACCATGCTCTGCAGCTGTCCAAGGAGTAGTCTTTTGATAATTGTCAGAGTTTGGATCAAAATAATCCCATTGAACAACCATAAGATCTGGATCGAATTTTTCACCAAAACTAGCATCCTCAGTAAAAGGGACAACAAGTTGAGATACGCCATCAATGTCATGAACCTCAAGTCCTGGATGGTCACCACCACTATAGTAAGGACCATAACCAGCACCATATTCAGTTTGGTATTCTGGGAAAGTAGATTTGTCAATCATACCAACAGTAACGTCAGAACTGATATCAATACCAATTCTTGTAGAACCATCAGTAGTTTTCTTACCTTTTTTGGTTGTAATCATAATTACACCATTGGCAGCACGTGAACCATAAAGAGCAGATGCAGCAGCACCTTTCAATACGTTTATACTCTCAATATCATCTGGATTGATATCAGAAGCGGCATTACCGTAGTCAAAACCACTACCACCATCTTCTTGTGCACTACTATTTGAAGTACCATTATCATAAGGTATACCATCCACAACGAATAATGCCTGGTTGTTCTGCGTCATTGAAGAACTACCACGAATAATTACGTTAGAAGAACCACCTAAGTTGGTACTGCTCTTCACTTGAACACCAGCTACTTTACCTGACAAAGAATTCACAAAGTTGTCGCGAGACACTTTATTTAATTCTTCTCCGTCAACCTCTTGGGTTGCATAACCTAATGATTTCTTTTCTCTGGATACTCCAAGAGCTGTTACTACAACCTCATCTAACTTCAATGAGCTGGTAATTAATCCAACATCAATATTAGATTGACCTGTAAAAGCCACTTCTTGTGTTTCCATACCAACAAATGAATATACCAAAGCTGTGGCATCACTTGGAACTTGTAAGTTATACTTACCATCCATGTCGGTTACTGTTCCGATACTAGTTCCCTTAACCTGTACAGACACGCCGGGTAATGTACCCCCATTGTCCGAATCAGATACGGTACCAGTTACAGAAGTTTGTGCAAATACTCCCTGAAGGCCAAAAAAGCCTATCAAAGCGAGTAGTAGAGTTAGTTTTCTCATAACTTCATAAAATTAGTTAATAATTGAATTTAATTGATTTATTGTTTTTTTGCTATTTAGTCATAAATATATCCTTAAATAATAAAAGAAATACAATCCTAAAATAACTAAAGCCCACCATAAAGCTGATAAAACATGATTACAACATGCTCCATATCAACTTAATAGCAAGCTATTCACTATTTTTTTGTTGTTTTTTCTTTTCCCAAAGGGATTCATCTCTGAACAAATATGCTTGATTTTTCTTTGCTTCCCCCATAGAAACAAACGTTTTCAGAGCGCAATTTATTGAGAATATTCCGAATCACAAAGAAAAAATAACAAAAACTTAAACTTATTTTGTTGCAATATGTTTTTATTTGATGTAATTAACGGGGCTTTAGCTTATTAAAAAAACATATTGCTCAATATTTTTTAGGTTATTTTCGTTAGTTTATTAACAATTTTTGCAAACTTATCAACAGCTAAGTGGAGTGGTAAAAAAAGGGCTACTACTTATATTATATCAAAGTATGACTGATCGCGGTCAATAAATGAAGTTAGTTTATAAGCAAGTAGCCCTAAAAAAGCTTATTAGAAATAGAATTTGTTTAAAGTCAATCTTAAACAAGCAAACTAATAATGATCTCTTTATTTTATCTTTAAAATTTAACTTGTACTTGTATTACAAAATAGTCATTATCTATTTCGTGATAATAATCTAGATCTGTTTCACTACTTTCTTCTGTTCTATATACATAGTTCATTTGAACTCTTGTCCATTCATTAAAGAAATAGTTAAAACCAAATGTAATATCTTGTTTTTTATCATAATCATATTCGTGCTCTGTGTCATCTTCATTACCATCACCCACTTTAATATTAGGGTCATAGCTCGAAAACTTAACTACAGGTTGAAAGTTCCATGGAGTCATATATAATAATTGTGCCATATATCCATTCCTTTTAAAGTCACCTAAAACGATAGTGGGCTCTTGTCCACAACCACCACCAACAGTAGAAGAACCTTTATCCATACCATCAATATATTCCGCTTGGAAAGTAAAGTTTGCTTTTTCGATACTTAAATCTACACCCCAACGATTTCTCACATCTGGATCCATCTCTTCTTTAACAGGTTTTTGTTTTCCTGTTCTATAACTGGCACCTATATGCACCCAATCTAAAGGAGAAACAATAATTCTAGCAGTATAATCTTTATATTTATTATTATCCATTTGGTTTAAACCTGTACCATTGGTAATAGCAAATCGATATTGAATAAGGTCTTTCATTCCAAATAATTCACCAGTACTACCCAAGAACATTATACCCAAATCTCTATATGGACTGGCTAACTCACCAATAAATAAAGAGCGATCAACAGTTAATAAACTTTGACATGGTGTAGTCAGCTCTAAACCAAAAGGTGATTTAAACTGCCCCATTGATACGGTCAAATAAGGATCGAAACGTTTATAAGAAATAAAAGCATCTAATAAGTAAGGCCCTTTTTTTGAAGGACTAAGTTCAGCCATTACATAATAAGCAAAATCGTAAGGTATATTTCCTACAACACCAATTCGTGCACGATTAAAATAGAAACCATTATTAGATTTCAAACCTCTGTATGGATCTACATCTTCACCAAGAAATTGATATTCATATTGCGGTTGAATATAACCTACTACTTTTACTCCATCTTCGCTATCACCACCCATACAACCTTGACCAAAAGATGTAAATGGTAAAGTAAATATTGTGATTATAAAAAGTACTAGTATTTTTTTCATGATTATTGTTTTTATATTGTTATATGTATTTGTTTTTTGAAATCAAAGAAACAGAAGTCGAACTTGTTCAACCCCTGTTTCTTTCTATTTAATGTTATTTATTTTGTTACCAGTGGGAAATTCTTAATTTCATCATCCGACCATTTGTGGGTTTCAAGATTACTGTGAATCATACCATTTGTACCAAATAACAAACTCTTTGAGTCGTATCCAATTACTTTTAAATAAGCAGTAACCATTGAAGAGGTTTGACCTGTCCAGCAATAAGTAACTACTGTTGCTTCCGGATCAAGGTTTTTATATTCACCTTCGGCTAATGTTAATGGCTTAATGCGATATGCACCACTAATATGACCATAATGTGTTACATCATCTGGACCCCAGAAATTATTAATAAAAAAGTCGCCAGGAGCTGCTAAAACATCAGCATTAGTAATTTTATTCATACCTCCTATCATTAACTGCACTCTTTCTGCCAAAATATTGGCACCACCTTCTACTGTAGTTTCAAAACTAGGATCACCAAAATCAACGTTTGTAGCTAGAGAACCCGGAGCTGGAGTCCAATTAGAATTTCCTACTGCAGCATCACCTATATTATTTTGCCAAGAACCAGCTGTGGCTTCATTCCAACTACTCATTCCCCATTTAAGAACTTTAGCTGTTGGATATCCGCTTAAACGTAAGGCTGTAACAGCATGACCAGCAGTTTGACCGGTATAACAAGCCACAATTATTGGATGATCGTCAGCACCGCCAGCAGTAGCCAAAATACCACCTAAAGTAGTATTAACAGCACCGGCAATATGACCTGCTGTAAAATCTTCTGCAGAACGAATATCGATTACATAGAAATCATTGGCATCATCACCATCTTCCATATTGGTATAAAGCACTTCAGCAGTAGTAATCCAACCATCCAAAAGTTGAGTAACATCCATGTCATTAGCTAATAAATACGCTTTCAAATCAGCAAAACCTTCGTGTGGTTCAACAGATGTTTCATAATCATAGCCCATTATTTGAGAATCTGACCATTTATGGGTTTCTAATGCATCATAAATCATAGAGTTAGTACCAAATAGTAAACTCTTAGTATCATATCCCAAAACTTTCAAATAAGCAGTAACCATAGAAGAAGTTTGACCTGTCCAACAATAAGTAACTACTGTTTCTTCAGGATCAATAAATTTATATTCGCCTCCGGCTAAAGTTAATGGCTTAATTTTATAAGCACCATCAATATGACCATAATGAATTTGATCATCTTCAATCCAAAAATTATTGATAAAATAATCAGCAGGTGTGCCAAGCACATCACCATTAGGAATTTTATTCATTCCTCCACTTAAAAGAGCAGCAACTCTTTCAGCTAGTATAGCAGCTCCACCTTCAGCAGATGTTTCTAAAGTAGGATCACCAAAATCTACATTTGTTGCAGGATTTGGAGGCTTTATCCAGTTAGCGTTACCATCACCAGTATTACCAGTATTGTTTTGCCAAGAGCCGGCAGTGGCTTCACCCCAACTACACATACCCCATTTAAGTACTTTTGCATCAGCATATCCACTTAAACGAAGAGCAGTAACAGCATGTCCAGCAGTTTGACCTGAATAACAAGCTACTATAATAGGTTTTCCACCACTATTAGCTGCAGCAGTTAAAACATCACCCAAAGTAGAATTTACAGCACCCGGAATATGACCTGCTGCATAGTCTTCAGCTGAACGAATATCAATTACATAAACGTTGTCAAGCTCACCATGAATAGCTTCAGCAGTTGTAATCCAACCATCTAAAACATTGGTTAAATCTAAATTATTGTCAATCAAATAGGCTTTAAAAACCTCAAACTGATTTGTTGCAGGCGGGTCTGGAGTTGGTTCCGGCTCGTCTTTTTTACAAGCACTAAGAGATAGTACCGCGATCATTCCTATTAAAAAGGATAACTTCATTAATTTTTTCATAATATTTTGTTTTAAATTTATGGGTCAAAGATACAATGTGTTATTTGTTTAACGATGCTAACTGTGCTCTAGTCGGCTCTATTATTCATAGTATTATTATCAAAATAATTTGATCTATATCAGGTTTTTTTCCACTTTAAACCAAATATTTAATTATTTTTGCTTCAAATATGGAATTTAAAACCAAACATAATCCAGCCCCTCCAACATGTGTAGTATCTACGCCACATATTGATTATTTAGAATTTCTTAGTGAAGAAGAAACTGAATTATTAAGGGCTAACTCAAGAGATGTTAAGTATAAAAAAGGAGAAGTGATTGCTAAACAAGGATCATTTGCTTCGCATGTTATTTTCCTAAAAGAGGGACTTGTAAAAGTCTATTTAGAAGGAGACCAGAAAGATTTGATCTTAAAAATTGTAACCAATAACCATTTCATTAGTCTTTCTTCGGTATTTGATGGCAACGACTCCTTTCTATATAGTGTATCTACATATATTGACTCCGTAGCTACTTTGATTAATATTGATACTTTTAAACAAATTATTAGAAGTAATGCTAAGTTCGCTACTCAGATTATAAATCTGCTAAATGCTAATACGGCACAAATTTATGGCCGATTTTATTGCCTCACTCGAAAACAATCTCACGGTCGAGTAGCTGATATTATTATGTGCTTATCCGAAAATATTTTCGGTTCACTTTCTTTTAAGCTTAATCTAACTAGAAATGATTTAGCCGATCTCACCGGACTATCTTCTGAAAGCGTTACTCGAATATTCAAAGAATTTAAAGACTCTTCAATTATTGAATTAGATAATAAAAACATAAAAATTCTAGACTATGAAAGGCTAACCGATATTAGCACCTATGGATAATGCTAATACACTTAAAACAACAAACATAAAAATCCTTAAATAAACTCCTATCTATTATTACCCCTATTACATTTCTCCTTCATCATAAATATATCTGATATATATCAGGTTTTACCTCCACTTAATGCCGTTTATAACATGTAAACAATCCTAATTTATTGTATACAAATGATGATTATACGCCGTAATTTTGTAGGATATAACTTAACAAAGAAAAAATGAAGCGGATATTATATGTGATTTTAATTTTGATTGTTCCGCAAATAATTGTCTTCGGGTATATAACTCATGAAGAAAAGGAACAAGAAAAAGAGATGAAGCTGGTAAACTACACCATGAAGGCTGATAGGTTAAACAAGAAAGTAGTTGACCATACTAAATTTGAAGTCCTTCAGCAAGATTTTGAGCGCCCACAGGATGTAACACTAGCATGTTTGAGTTGCCATAACGAACGACATGGAGAGATTATGGCAAATAACCATTGGACATGGGATCGTAATGAAAATCTTCACGGACGTAATGAAATGATCTCAGTTGGGAAGAAAAATATCCTGAATAATTTTTGTATCGGTGTAGCAGGAAGTGAAAAAACTTGTACTCGTTGTCATATTGGTTATGGTTGGGAAGATCATTCTTTTGATTTTTCAAAAGAAGAAAATATTGATTGCTTGGTTTGTCACGACCAAAGTGGTATGTATGAAAAAGCAAAAGGACAAGCGGGCCGTCCTGTTGAAGGTTT
Organism: Bacteroidales bacterium; assembly: GCA_029938465.1. Classification (GTDB taxonomy): domain Bacteria; phylum Bacteroidota; class Bacteroidia; order Bacteroidales; family UBA12170; genus UBA12170. Next base: position 16,272 of record JAOZUW010000027.1, read on the forward strand.
AAACCTTAATGTGATAGCTCAAAGCGTAGGCTCACCAGAACGTGCCAACTGCGGAATTTGTCACTATTGGGGTGGCGGTGGAAACAATGTAAAGCATGGCGATTTAGATAAAGCTATGAATGATTGCTCCAGAGAAGTAGATGTACATATGACTACAGAAGGCGAAGACATGAGTTGTGTTGAATGTCACGTTACAGAAAATCATAACATCACAGGTAAATTATATGCACTTTCTTCTGAAAATAAAAACAGGATTACTTGTGCACAATGTCATACCGATCGTCCCCACGATGATGAGATTTTAGATAATCATGGTATTCGTGTAGCTTGCCAAACTTGTCACATTCCAGTATACGCCAAAGCCAATTCAACAAAAATGATTTGGGATTGGAGTACTGCTGGGCGACTTGATGAAGATGGACATACCATGCACGAAAATGATGCAGATGGAAACCATAATTATTTAAGTATAAAAGGTAATTTTGTTTATGATAATAATGTGATTCCAGAATACTATTGGTTCAACGGTTTAGCTGATCATATGTTGATTACGGATAGCATTACTTCCATTCCAATACAAATGAATACCTTAGAAGGTTCTTATAATGATAAAGGAACCCACTGTGAAAGTTCAGCTTGTTCAAAAATTTGGCCAGTAAAAGTTCACCGTGGCAAACAACCTTATGATGTTGTAAATAATACTTTGGTACAACCTAAGTTATGGTCACCACAAAAAGGAGATAGTGCGTATTGGTTAGATTTTGATTGGAACGAATCAATAATTGCTGGTATGAATTACTTAGATCTACCGTACAGTGGTGAGTATGGATTTGTAGAAACAGAAATGTACTGGCCTCTTAATCACCAGGTTTCACCAGCTGACAAAGCACTTAAATGTGTTGATTGCCATACCAATAGTGATAAAGGTAGGTTAGCAGAATTAAAAGACTTTTACCTTCCAGGAAGAGATCGTTTTGCCCTTATTGATAATTTAGGTCTATTACTACTAATATTAACAAGTTTAGGCGTAATTATTCATGGTGCTATAAGAATAGTTCTGGGAAGAAATTGCATAGAAGACAATAAAAAAAGCTAAAAACCATATAAAAACAAAAAAAATGAAAGTATATATTTATAAAATATTTGAGAGATTTTGGCACTGGACACAGGCTTTCCTCATAGGTTTTTTAGCTATAACAGGTTTTGAAGTTCATGGCTATTTTGAATTATTTGGCTATAAAGAAGCTGTTATATATCATGATAATGCAGCTTGGGCTTTTTTAATACTGATTGTATTTGCTATATTTTGGCATTTCACAACTGGGGCATGGAGAGAATATATTCCAACCACTAAGCTTATTAAAGAGCAAGCAGCATATTATATCACAGGTATATTTAAAGGATCAGAACACCCTACCAATAAATTAGTTTATAATAAATTCAATCCCTTACAAAGGATGATTTATTTAGGATTAAAGATTCTTGTTATTCCTGTGATGGTATTGTCAGGTTTTGCTTATATGTATTTAAACTATCCTAATATTACATTTCAACTTGGAAGTTTGGATATCGTTGCAGGTATTCATACCATGGGTGCCTTTTTCTTAATCATTTTTGTTATTGCTCATATTTATTTAACCACCACAGCACACAAACCATTGAGTAGCATCAAAGCTATGATTACAGGTTGGGAAGAGATGGATGAAAAAGAAGCAAGAGAAATGGTGATTAGTGAAATGGAACACGGACTCAAGAAAGCTAAGGCATACTTAGCTACCGATACTGATCGTGAAACAAAAAGCAAATTCTTAGATGAGGCTCTTCAAGAAACTGAAGACAAACTAGGAGTAAACAAATGTGAAAAATTTAGAGATGTAGTTGCCAATAGTGGTGCAGGATACTTTAAAATAAATTCTGATGGAATGTATAAAGAAGTAAACAAAGCTTGGGCAAATCTATATAAATACAATTCCCCTTCTGATGTTATAGGGAAACACTATAGTTTGTCTCGTTCGGATAGAGCATTAAAGCAACTTGATGAAACATTTGAAAAAGTTATGAAAGGCGAAACTATAGAACACGGAATAGTGATGCGTAAATGTCAGGATGGAACCGTTGGTTATCACACCATTACTATGACTCCTTGGGGAACAGATGGTAAAATTCTTGGTGTTGAAGGTTTTATTTTAAATGTAAACCCTAAGAATGCTGCGGCTATTCAGTGGGATAATAAATAATTAAAATTAGATAATAATAATAAAAACATAAAACGATGAAGAAGAAATTAGTATACATACTGCCTATTTTATTAAGTGTCTTTATAATGTTTTCGTGCAGTGATCACACTAAAGTTTATAAAAACGCAGGTGAAATAGTAGCAAAAAAAAGCCCTTCAGTAGACTTTATTAAAGTAGAAACCTTACATGCAATGTTAGATACAGGTGCTATGGTATTATTAATAGATGTTAGAGAAGCTAATGAGTTTAATCCAGGATATATACCGGGATCCGTAAATATTCCAAGAGGCCTTATTGAGTTTAAAATTGCCAATGACAGCTATTGGGAAGCTCAATTTTTATATCCTCCATTAAAAACAGATGAAATTATTCTTATCTGTAAAAAAGGACATCGAAGTATTTTAACAGTAGAAGCTGTGAAAAAATTAGGTTTTGAAAATGTAAAAGTATTGGATGGTGGCTTTAAAAAGTGGGAACTTACTTATCCCCTTGAACAAGAAAAGAATTTAGATCAAGTTCATGACGGTGGTGGTGAAGTTGGTGGTTGTTAAATTTTTCTTTGGAGACACAAACAATAGAGATCTTTGTTATATTTTATAACAAAAAAAATATTATAAAAGTCAATAATAACAATATTAAAACTAATAAAATGAAAAACGTAATTAAATCATTTACACTGATTATAGCATTTTTGCTAACAGCATCTGTAGGTTTTGCACAAGGTGATATTATCACTGCAAAAGACTTTGGAAAAGCTATAAAGGATAAAAATACAGTAGTAGTCTCTGCACAGTCAAAGAAAAACTATGGTACTTCTCATATCAAAGGAGCTATCTTTCTTGATCATAAACGGTTATACAAAGATGGAAAGCCAGAAGGCCTTTTAAAGTCACCAGAAGACATTGCAAAAATACTTGGTGAAACAGGTATTTCTAACACCAATAATATTATTGTATATGACGGAGCAAAAGATAAATATGCTGGTAGAGTTTATTGGATTTTAAAATATGTAGGTGCCAAAAACGTGCAAATTCTTGAAAAAGACATGAAAGCATGGAGATCCGCAAGAGTTCCTTTAACTAAAGCTCCTGCTAAACCTAAAGCAACTACATTTACAGCTACAGTAAATAGTGATGTGATAGTTGATCTGGCTTGGATGAAAAGTCATTATAAAGATGCAAATGTGGCTATAGTAGATGTTCGCCCTGTGGATGAATTTACAGGAAAATCAACTTCTAACCCAAGTCCTGGTCATATTGCTGGAGCTATTAACCTTAATTGGGAAACTCTAATTAACCAACAAGGTGTTTTGAAAGATAAAGCTACTATAGCTTCATTATTCAAATCAGCTGGCATTACTGCTGACAAAACTATCGTTTTTTATTGTGCTACTTCAGTACGTGCAGGATTACCTTATTTTGTAACTAAAACTATTTTAGCTTATCCAAATGTGAAGGTTTATGACGGCGCTATGAATGAATGGGAAACAGAAAAATCTAATCCTATTGAAAAATAGGTCTCTTAAGAGCTAATAGTATAAATTTTATAGTGTAAAAAAGAGGAGTTATGTTAGCTCCTCTTTTTTTAAGCTTATCATGTAACTAAAAAGAGAAATCAACATCTAAGAAGAAAAGAAAAATGGAAAACACAAAAAAAATCTATCGTAACCCCAACAATACAATAATAGCTGGAGTATGCTCTGGTATAGGAGACTATTTCAATATCGACCCTGTTATTGTGCGCTTAATATGGGCTGCCTCTGTATTATTTATGGGATTTGGAGTTTTAGCTTATTTGGTAGCTTGGATTATTATTCCTGCACGGATTTAAATATTTTTTTTATATCTATTCTGGTTTAAACTGCTTAATCTCAACAGTTTTACCATCAAAAACTCCATAAGAGAAATAACTGATCCAATCGCCCAAGAGAATAAAACAACTATTTTTTGTTAGTTCAATATTTTGCATAGTATGCCAATGTCCCATAACAAAATAGTCAATTTTTTCTCCTGATGCCAGTACTTCTTTAGCAAAAGTAGGCATTCGTGTATCTTCTATGGCTACAGTCTGATAAGGTAATTGCTCTTTACTCTCTCTGGCTTCATTGGCATAGCGACTGCGTCTGGAAAAAAACAAACCCAAAGCTAAACCCCAATCAGGGTGAAGCCAACGGAATAGCCATTGATTTATTTTTCGTTCAAATATCCATTTTATCAGCTTATACCCTCTATCACCTTTCCCTAAACCATCTCCGTGAGCCAAATAAAATCTATGCCCTAAAATTTCTTTAATTTCTGGCTTACGATGCATTTGAATATTTAATTCTTTCTGTAAATAATCAAAAGCCCAAATATCGTGGTTACCTCTATAAAAATGGACAGGAATACCACTATCAGTAATTTCTGCTAATTTGCCAAACAAACGAGAAAAGCCTTTTGGGATAACCGTTTTATATTCAAACCAAAAATCAAACAGATCACCCATGATATATATTTCTAAAGCATCAGCTTTTATCATATCTAACCATTGAACCAATATTTTTTCTCTTTCACGACTAGAAATAGCATCGGGAATGCCCAAATGACAATCCGAAAAAAAATATACCCTCTTATGGTTTTTGGTGCTCAAATAGTTTTGTTTTTATTTAAAGAAAAATTTGTAGATATCGTTTCCATTGGCAAATACCAATAAAGCTAACAGTAGAACCATTCCAACTGTTTGTGCATATTCCATAAATCTATCACTAGGCTTACGACGAGCAATAATTTCATAAAAAAGGAACATCACATGACCTCCATCCAATGCAGGAATAGGAAGGATATTTAATACTGCAAGCATGATGGAAAGGAAAGCTGTTAGATTCCAAAACCGGATCCAATCCCAATCAGCAGGAAATATATTGGCAATAGTTCCAAAACCACCAACCGACTTATAGGCTTTCATTTCGGGATTAAACAATATTTTCAATTGTTTTAAATAGCCATCAATAGTCCTGCCAGCTTTTCTAAACCCTGCAGGAATAGCCTCAAAGAAAGTGTATTTTTTGGATTTAAGCTCAAAATCTAAATGCAAATCCGCGGCAGCTGAAAAACCAATCAGTCCAGTCTCAGGCACTAGTATTTCATATTCACGATACCCATCCTCTTGTAAAACTCCAACAACTACCTCTTGACCAATATTAGCTACTATACTATCTTTAAAAGTTTGAAACTGATCGAAAAATTTCACCTCTTTTTGATTGATAGATTGTATCCAATCTCCTTTTTCAATTCCTGCCTTATGTGCAAGCGATTCTTTTGCAAAATCTCCAATACGAATAGGCATTCTGGGTAACAGAAACCCAGGTTTACCACTTGCTATCAGGTCGCCAACAAATTTGGTTGAAACAGGGAGGTCAATGGTTTGACCATTTCTATCTATTTTAATACTCGATACTTCTTCGAGAATTAAGTATGCAGGTATTTTTTGAAAATCTTCTACTTCTTGACCATCCAAGCTTATGATTTTATCACCATTTCTTAAGCCCAACTCATAGCCTGCTGAATCTATCTGAATACCATATTTAACTGCTGAGTTTGGTAAATATTCTTCACCATAAGAAGCCATCATTACCGTATATATTATAATGGCTAAAACCACATTCATAAATACACCACCCAGCATAATAATCAGACGTTGCCAAGCAGGTTTTGAGCGAAACTCCCAAGGTTGGGGAGCTTGTTCCATTTGCTCTTTATCCATACTCTCATCAATCATACCTGAAATTTTCACATAGCCACCAAGAGGTAACCAACCTATACCATACTCTGTATCTCCCCATTTAAACTTAAATAGAGAAAACCATGGGTTAAAGAATAGGTAAAATTTTTCTACTCGTGTTTTAAAAATTTTGGCTGCAGCAAAATGTCCAAATTCATGAACAATCACCAAAACTGATAGACTTAATAATAATTGTAAGGCTTTTATTAAAATTTCCATTTCTTTCTTATTGTTTCTTTAGTTTTTTTATATGTCTGATGATGTGTTTCCTGCAAATCCGGTAAGTCAGGATGATCTATAAATGTCATAGAATACATCATTTCTTCTACCACTTTTGATATTTTATAAAAAGCGAGTTTTTTAGTTAAAACAGCATCTACTGCTGCTTCGTTTGCAGCATTAAGAATTGCTGGCATATTCCCTCCTTTTTCCATAGCATCAAAAGCGAGTGCAAGATTACGAAATTTTTTCATATCTACTGTCCTGAAATCTAAATGAGGGTAATCTAAAAAACTAAAGCGTTTTAAAGGTGAGTTTATTCTCTGCGGATAAAAAAGAGCATATTGAATGGGCATACGCATGTCAGGAGTTCCAATTTGAGCTTTTATGGAGCCATCAATAAACTGAACCATACTATGAATAGCCGATTGCGGATGCACAACTACTTCTATTTGCTCAGATTTTAAATGAAATAGCCATTTGGCTTCTATTACCTCCAAACCTTTATTCATCATACTAGCCGAATCGATAGTAATTTTATTCCCCATATTCCAAGTAGGATGTTGCAAGGCCTGTTTTAAGCTGATTTTTTTTATCTCATCTTCTGTAAAATTATAAAACGGGCCTCCGCTTGCTGTTAAAATAACTTTTTCAACACTAGATTGTTCTTCACCTATCAAACATTGGAAAATTGCTGAGTGTTCTGAATCAATAGGAATCAATCTTATGGATTTTTCTTTCACTTTTTGCATTAGTAATTCTCCACCAACTACCAGACTTTCTTTATTGGCCAGAGCCAAATCCTTTCCAGCTTCAATAGCAGCTAGAGCAGGTGAAAGAGCAGAAAATCCAAGCATAGCCAATAATACTAAATGCAAATCCTCTTGATAAAAAGCCTCAAACAATTCTTTTTGAGTGGACAATACCTTAATCTTCTCCCCCTGTAAGGCAATCCTTACTTTTTTTGTTTTTTCTTCTTGAAAAACAAAAACTATTTCTGGTTTATATTTTTTTGCCTGTATAATAAGCAAATCAGCATTACTACCAGCTGTAAGAATTTTCAAATGAAAAATAGAGGGGTGCTCGGAGAGAACTTGAAGAGCCTGCTGACCAATATTGCCAGTTGAACCTAAAATAGCTATCCCTTTTTTATATTCGTTCATATATTTAGAACTTGCGAATACCTATGATATTACGTACTTCTTTAATGGTTTTGACTGCCGATTCACGCGCTTTTTCAGCTCCTATTTGCGTTACTTTACGCAAATAATCTTCATCTTTTTCTAAGTCGATAATTTTATCACGAAATGGAGCTGTAAAACTAATCACATCTTCTGCCAATTGTTTTTTCATATCACCATATCGGATTTCACAATTATTCCAAAGTTCATCAAAGTGAATGATAGTATCAGGAGTAGAAACCACTTTCATTAAATCGAAAAGGTTTTTTATCACATCGGGTTTTTCTTGATTCATTTCAGTTGGACCAGCATCTGTTTTAGCCTTCATAATTTTTTTACGAATCTTTTTAGGGTCCTCACCCAAATATATAGCATTACCTTCTCCTTCTGATTTTCCCATCTTGCCAGAACCATCTAAACCTGGAATTTTTACGAGTTGCTCTCCAAAATTGTAAGCTTTAGGAATAGGAAAATAATCCTCTTTATACATTCTATTAAAACGCCTAGCAAAAGTACGCATCATCTCTAAATTTTGCTCTTGATCTTTACCCACAGGCACTTTAGCTGCTTTGTGTATAATCACATCAGCTGCCATTAGAGTAGGATAGGTTAATAAGCCGGCATTCACATTATTAGGCTGCTTTCGTACTTTATCTTTAAAAGAGGTCACACGCTCTAATTCGCCTAAATAAGCATTCATGTTTAACAATAAATAAAGTTCTGAGATTTCTGGCACATCACTTTGAATATAGATAGTAGATTCCTCTGGATTAATACCACAAGCCAAATATTCTGCTAATACAGTTTTTACATTATTATGTAAGTCATTAGGAGTAGGATGAGTGGTTAATGAATGCCAATCGGCAATAAAAAAATAACACTCATTACTTTCTTGCATTTTGATAAAATTCTTTATCGCTCCAAAATAATTCCCAAGATGTAAATTCCCTGTTGGTCTGATTCCGCTAACTACTATTTCCTTCATATATATTATTATTTTAAAGCCGCAAATTTATTAATTCTGAGCGGTTAATCCTTTGTTTTTCTTTTTTTTATTTCTAAAATAAATCAAAAACTGGAAGTTTAATCGCCACATAGGCTCTAAGGATAAAAAAATAATTAAATCAATGATGTTAACAGTCATCAAACGCTGTGATACCTTTGTGCCTTCATATCTCGGTAGCCAATTTTCAGCTTGATTTTTTTGATTTGAATATATTCTTACAAAGCTAAAATTGCAGTATTTTCCACTCATTAAAGGAATATTATATCTTTGTAAATAATAGCCATTTTTTTGGTTAAAAAGATTTAGAAATATGTATTATAGAAATCTTCAAGCAGTACTTATTAGTTTAAAAAGAGATTTTAGTTGTTTTCTTTTTGTTTTCCTTCTTTTTAACTCAATCACATTATTTAGTCAGACTAAATCACATATAATTACTGGATATGTAGTTGATTCTTTAAGCCAACAACCCATCTCTAATACACACATTATAGCAATAGATAATAATATTGGTGTTATTACAAATGATAATGGCTTTTTTGAGATGATAGTTTCCTCAAGACCTATTAACTTAGAGTTTTCGTTTGTAGGCTATTATAGCAAACGTATTCTTATTTCTACTGCTTCTGATACAAATATCATTGTAAATCTAGTATCAAAAACATATGAATTTACCGAAGTGGAAATAAGTAGCGACAACAACACTTATAATCCTCAAATGAACAAATACACCGTGCTGGATTATAGCTTTATTGGCGATAGTTTGCTCATTTTACAAAAAAGAAGAAGTATAGGCGGTACACCATCTTTGGTTTTATTAAATCAGAATTTTGACACCATTCTATATAAAAACGACCTACCTAAAGGATCTGATAAAATTTTTAAAGATTGTCTTAATTCTCATCATATTATCACTAAGGATAGTGCCTATCAAATTGTTTTACAAGATAATAGCATTTCGTTTTATGAACCTCATGAACTCCACTGGTTTTATCAAATTCTTAATAATTGTTTGTTTAAAAAAGATGGGGATATCTTCTTTGAGCTTCCAATTTATCAAGGATACGGTCATGAAATAATATTTATTAATGAAAAGGATAAGACAAGAACCCTATTTATAAAATACGTAGATACAGAAAGTTTATCAAGTATGATAAAGGATATTTCCCATATTTCGTCCTATTATTATTTGCATTCAGTTATAAATACATCTACAAATGATAGTTTAACACTTGTTCATATTAATAGTTTTAATCGTTCGAGTAGATATATTAAAGATATTGCTAACCAACCTATTAAAAACTCAATTTGTCTATTTAAGGATACTATTTTTTATTTTAATTATTATGAATCAAAGATTCAATCATACTCCAGCTTAAACACTCCTCCCACCGAAATTGAAATCAATTATCAGAATACTGATGGGTGGGGATCTCATATTCTTATGGATCAGGTAGAAGACAAGATTTATTCTATGATTAAAAACAAAGCCTATTATCAAATATATCTTGTAGATACGAATATTGGAAACTTAGAATACAAAAGTAAGATTTCCATATTCAAAGGCGAAAATCTAAAAATTAATAATGGATTCATGTATTACTTGAGTAATCCACATTCCACAATAAATAATGTAAAAAAACTTTCAAGAATTAAAATTGCGGATTAGTCAAGCAATCACTTTTTACTCTTTTTAGTACTTCAATTTCAATTGTAAACCATCATAAGCCAATTGCATGTTTTTTGGTAAATTTGAATTCACCTCATCA
>JAOZUW010000120.1 GCA_029938465.1 Bacteroidales bacterium
ACTTCTAAGCCCGTTAGGATTAAAATAGAAACGAATTTTATTCGTAAAATAAACCTATGGCGCTTCCAGTCCATAGTGGTTTAGTTTTGTTATTGAGCTTCTTGTTCCTGTTGAGCTTGCTCTTCTTCTTCAGCACTTAGCCATCCGCCACCAAGGGCTTTGTATAGTCCTACATAAGAATTTTGGAGTTTTTGTTCCGTTTGGCTTAACCTTAGCTCTGCTTCAAAGGCAGATCGTTCGGTTTCTAATACTTCCAAATAACTAGTTACACCTTTGTCATAACGTAATGCACTCAGATGAGCCGCATTATCCAATGCTTCGAAATAAATTTTTCTGGCTTCAAGCTCTTCTTTTAGTGTTTTCACACTTGTTAAGGCATCTTCAACATCTTTAAATGCATAGAGAATGGTTTGTTCGTAGTTTAATACAAGCTCTTCAGCTTTCTTTCTTTCTACTTCCACTCTACGTTTGTTTTTGCCAAACTCAAAAATAGGACCTAATAAACTTGCTCCTGCCGACCAAGCTAAGCCTCCAGTAGTAAATGAAGCCAGATCGGTACTGGCACCCCCAACAATTCCAGTAATGCTAAAACTAGGGAAACGTGCAGCAATAGCAGCACCTATTTGGGCATTTTGAGCTCTTAATTGTGCTTCAGCCTGACTGATATCTGGACGGCGTTCAATGAGCTTCGAAGGGATACCTGCCGGAATTACAGGCTCAGTTACAAGTGTCTCCTTTTCAACTAACTCGAAGCGTTGTGGATTCTCACCCAGCAGTATGCTTAGAATATATGATGTTTGAGCTAATGCACGTTCGTATGAAGGAATAGCAGCGGATGCAATTGCCCATTGTGCTTCAGCTTGGTTGAGGTCAATTTCAGGAATAATTCCATTATCAAATCTAAGTTGAATGATTTTTAAGGATTTCAAACGAGCTTCTACAGTTTTTTTCGAAATCTCTAATCTTTTTTGAAAATCTAATAACTCAAAATAGGTGCTTGACACTTCAGAGATTAAGGATATTTGCATGCTTCGCATTCCAAATTCTGAAGCAATCATTTCTGATAAGGCAGCAGCACTTAAACTACGATATTTACCCCAAAAATCAAGTTCCCAAGATAATGCAGGAGTGACATAAAAACTATTACTGGCTACATCCATTTTTGTACCACCACCAATATAATTACCACGGCCAGCACCAGCTTGAATAGTAAGGCTTGGCCACATATCTGCTTTTGTCATACCATGATAAGCACGTGCTTGTTCTATTCGTTTAGCTGCCATTTGCACATCGCGATTATAAACCAAAGCATGAACTACCATAGTGTCTAGTACTTCATTGCCAAAAAGTTCCCACCAGCGTAGATTAATAGTGTCTCCGGCAATATGCTCACCCAGATAGCTATCTGCAACCTCCACCTCTGTTTTCTGAAATTCAGGCCCCATCATGCAGCTACTAAAGAAAACCGTGATGATTCCGAAGGCTATTATATATTTTATGTTTTTCATATTTATTTTTTTTATTAGATGTTAGTCTTCAGATGTCAGACTTGAGACTTCAGATGTCAGATGTTAGAGGTCAGATGTTAGAGGTCAGATGTTAGAGGTCAGAGGTAGTCTTGACTTCTGCCTTCTGTCTTCTCACTTCTCTCATCTGTCCTCTCTTATCTGCCTTTCATTAACATTTATTGCTTCTTCCTTTTTGATTTTATTAACCCTATCAACATTTTCTCAATTTCATTAATTAATTCTTTCATTATTTCATACTCACTATCACTAATAAAATTTAAATCAAACGCTAATATAAACTGACTCTCAACTTCGTAACAAGATCCTAATGATATATCTAAAAACCTTGAAAAGTCCGCATCAGTATTTCTACCAGAACCTTCTGCAATATTCGAGCTTATAGAGATTATGGCTCTTTTTAGTTGAGAAGTCAAACCATATCGTTCATCAATAGGCATTTTTTGTAAAACTAAATATGCTTCTTTTGTAAAAACTCTTGATTTCTGCCAAACCTTTAAATTCTGAAAATTATTCATAGCATATTAATCAATTTTTTTCTGACTTCTGTCTTCTCTATTCTGTCTTCTGACTTCTCTATTCTGACTTCTGACTTCTGACTTCTGTTTTCTGTCTTCTCATTTCAAACTTTCCACCTGCCTGCCGGTAGGCATGGCTTTTAACTCCAATCTCTCCTCTTCCAACTGCTTATCTCTCTTCTTTTCATAACCAAACATCTTCCCAATAGCTACAAATAACATAGGATACATAAACACACCTAAGAAAGTAGCTAAAGCCATACCTCCTAGTAGGGCCATACCCATTACTTTACGAGCTTCGGCACCGGAGCCAGTAGCGACTACTAATGGAAATACACCTAAGATAAACGAGAAGGCTGTCATTAAGATAGGCCTGAATCGAGATTTAGCAGCTTTCATAGCGGCATCGAACAAACTCAAGCCTTTTTTAAATTCATCATTAGCAAACTCTACAATAAGGATGGCATTCTTAGCCGCCATACCTATCAGCATGACAAATGAAACCTGAGCAAAAATATTATTCTCGAATGTAGGACTTCCTAAACGAGCCAACCATAGTGCTAAAAAGGCACCAAATATGGCAAAAGGCGTTCCCAACAAAATACTTAATGGTAAAGACCAACTCTCGTACTGGGCTGCTAATATTAAGAAAACAAATATTAAGGAAAAGGTAAGGATCATGCCTAACGAACCTGAGGCTTTTTCTTCTTGGAACGACATGGCATTCCAGGCATATCCCATATCATCTGGTAGATCAGCGGCTATTTCTTTAAGTGCTTGGCGTGCTTGCTCCGAAGTATAACCATCAGCAGGAGCTCCAGTTACTTCAACCGAGCGATAGAGGTTAAATCGAGTAGTATAGTCGGGGCCAGAAATAGGCCTAACCGTAGCTACTGTAGCCAGTGGCACCATTTCACCTTTATTATTCTTTAAAAAGAAATTATTTATCTGACTTTCTTCCACACGGTACTCTGGTTCTGCTTGGATATATGTTTTATAGAGTCTTCCAAAGCGGGTGAAGTCGTTCACATAAGCACCACCCATAAATGCCCCAATGGTAGTATATAAATCATTAAGATTAATGCCTAATTTAAGTGCTTTTTCTCTGTCGATATCCATAAAGCGCTGAGGAACTGTAGCTTGAAAAGTCGTGAAAGCGGCACCTATCTCTGGGCGAGCATTTGCTTCTTTAATAAATTTCATGGTGTTACTCGCTAAATATTCTGGAGTATTACCAGCTCTATCTTGCAACATAATACTATAACCAGATCCATTACCGAGTCCAGGTATAGCAGGAGGACCAAAAGCAAATACTTGAGCACCTTTAATCTGTTGAGTCAATTTTTTATTTACCTGAGCAATAAGTTCAGCGGCTGTATACTTCCTTTCGGACCAGTCATTTAAAGAAACAAAAAGGAAACCAGTATTTGAAGTCATAGCTCCTGACAAAATACTATATCCTGTTGCGGTGGTGACGTAATTTATTTCCTTAAAATCCATGAGTATCTTTTCCACGTCCTTTGTTATTGCATCAGTTCTTTGAATAGAAGCCGCATTAGGTAATTGTATATTCACGAAAAAGTAACCCATGTCCTCTTCAGGAATGAAACCTCCTGGTACCAATTTCCCAAGAAAACCAGCTCCTATAGTTAGTATTAAAATAAAAATGGCACTTCGTTTTAGTTTACGACCTACAATATTAGTGAAACTCATATAGGAGTCAGTGGTTTTATCCATACCTTTATTAAACTTCCCAAAAAACCAACCTAATGGTCCTTTATAGGGTTTAGGCTCTTTAAGCATGATAGAACATAATGCAGGACTAAGTGTTAAAGCATTTACGGAAGATACGATAACGGAGACGACAATTGTAATGGCAAATTGTTGATATAGCAATCCTGTAATTCCTACCATTCCCGCTACGGGGATAAATACAGCAATCAGTACTAATGTGGTGGCAATAACGGGAGCAGTTACAGCTCTCATAGCTGCAAGGGTCGCTTCTTTGGCATTCATGCCTTTAGAGATATTTACCTGAACAGCTTCAACCACTACAATGGCATCATCTACCACAATCCCTATGGCCAAAACCAGACCTAAAAGGGATAGTACATTAATTGTAAATCCCAACATAGGGAAGAATATAAAAGCACCTACTAAAGAAACAGGAATGGCTAATGTGGGTATTAAAGTAGCACGCCAGTCTTGAATAAAAATAAAAACCACCAGTATTACCAAAAGAAGTGCAATAATAAGTGTTACTATAATATCTCTAATTCCCGCCGTAATTGGAGCTGTTGAATCGAGTGATACATCGTATTTGATGCTCTCAGGGAAGTCTACAGCTAGTTTATCCATTTCGGCAATGGCAGTTTCGGCTAATTCCACTGCATTTGAGCCAGGGGCTTGATAAAGGCCAATAATAGCTGCTGTTTCTCCATTTAAGCGGGGAATCATATTATAGGTTTCTACACCTAAATTAATGGTTGCCACGTCTTTTAGTTTTATTTGAGAACCGTCATCTTGCGTACGTACTACAATATTACCAAAGGCTTCTGGTGAATTAAATCTTGATGGCAAGCTTACTGTATAGGTAAACTCAGTACCTGCTGGAGCAGGTTCTGCACCAAACTTCCCACCAGGTACAATAAGGTTTTGTTCATTTATGGCATTGATAATCTCAGGAACGGTAAGTCCCATCTGTGAAAGTCTGTCAGGCTTTACCCAAATCCGCATAGAGTAATCAGATGCTCCCATGATATCAACACGTCCAATGCCTTTAATACGGGCTAGTTTATCTTTGATGTTTATTAAAGCATAATTACCTAAAAAATCCTGATCATAACGTCCGTCTGAGGTAAGCGTTATTAGCATAAGGATATTTGGAAGCGATTTTTCTGTTGTAACACCAAATTTTGTTACAGATGCAGGGAGCTTGGCCGAAGCAGCAGATACTCTGTTTTGAGTAAGAACAGTATTCATATCGGGATCTGTTCCAACATCAAAAGATACATCTATTGTCATAGTACCATCATTGGAGTTAACAGATTTCATATAAATCATATTATCAACTCCATTAATTTGTTGTTCCAGAGGTGTTGCCACCGATTCTTCCACACTAACGGCATTAGCACCTGTATAGGTACCCCTTACTTGTACAATAGGTGGTGTTAAATTAGGGTATTGCTCAATGGGCAGACCAATAAGCGAAACGGTACCCACAATCACAATGATAATAGCAATTACCATGGCAACGATAGGTCTGTGTACGAAAAAATTTCCTTTGTTTTCAGCCATAGTAATTAGTCTTGAAATTTAAACTTGCTTTCGAATTCAATTAACTTGGGTTTAATTTCTAAACCAGTACCAACCTTTTGAAGGGCATCGATAACTACTTTTTCACCAGGTTTAAGACCTTCTCTAACAATCCTTAAGTCACCTATGTTCTCACCTATAGTGATCTGTCTGCTTTCTATAATATTATCATCCTTTACAACAAAAACAGAGTTCTGTCCTTGAAGTTCCATAATACATCTCTGGGGAACTAGAAGCGCATCGATAAGCGTTGTTATTTCTACTTTTACTTTGGCATATTGCCCAGGTCTAATAATTTTTTTAGGATTTGGGAAACGAGCCTGTACCAATAGTGAGCCTGTAGAGGCGTTTATTTCTCTGTCAATAAATATAACACTACCTTTATGATCGAATGTAGTTCCATCAGCTAAAACTAATTCTAAATTTTGTTTTTCTTTCTTAATCTCACCAGTTTCGTGTAGGAGTAGATATTCTTTAACGAAAATAAGATATTGCCTTTCTGTTAAAAAGAACTCTACATTTATTTCGCTCACATCCGATACCGTATTTAAAATAACAGGGTTAGGATCTTGTCCAACAAATTCACCAACCTTAGCTTTGGTTTTTCCAATAATACCATCTATGGGTGAATATATTTCGGTATAGCCTAATTCTATATTCGCTAATTCATAATTAGCTTGCGCTGCGTCTACTTGAGCTTTACTTGCGTCGTATTGGGCTTGCGCATTATCTAAATCCGACTGGCTAACCGCATTTTGTTCCGCCAAAGGTTTATATCTTTTCAAATCGCTATCGGCTTTTACCAACAGTGTTTTGGCTTGTGCAATTTCACTTTTTCGTGCCGCCACATTGGCTTTATACGATTGTGGATCGATAGAATATAGATGATCTCCTTTTTTTACAGTGGAGCCTTCTTCAAAATGGATTTCTTCTAAAAACCCATGCACTCGAGCCCTAATAGGGATATCAAAGAGGCCATAGGTTTGTCCAATGTATTCTTTATAAATGGGCACATCTTTTTGTATAACAGATACTACTGTGATTTCTGCAGGTGGTGGTATTTCTTTCTTTTGCTCTTCTTTGCAAGAAGAGAATAAAATAGCAGATAGCATGAATATTGCTACACCTTTTAAAATATAAATACTTGTCTTCATTTAAATATGTATGTTTAGTTGTTTTTGTTATTTAAAAACTTTCCAATGATAAGGGCTACAATAATTGTTAAGTATAATTGACCAGTGAGCCCAAATAACACACTAATCATTTTTGCCCATTCTGTTTGCGGCGCTATATCGCCAAACCCTATAGTGGTTAGCGTGATAAAGCTATAATATACGAGGTCGCTAAACCCTGTTGATTGAACACTGATGCTATCGTGGTTTAATTCCCAAATTAAAGTGTTGGTAAGCGTAAACATAACGCCTATAAGTAAGTAGCCATTAATAACTTCAATGATGACTTTGGGATCTACCTTATCACTCTTAATAATTTGCTGTATCATAATGACACTAGCATTGATAAAAACAATAATATTAAAAATAAATGAGATGATATTAATAGTATCGTCTGGAGTAAAATACCTCATCCATACAAAAAATATACTTACGAAAACTAAGCCGTATAATACTTTTAGTTTTCTAGTCTTTCTTTTTTCTATAACCGAAAGGATGGAAATTAAAATGATAGAGTAGGAAAAAGGGCCAAAGATATCGAGTATTGAATGGTGATCAATCAAAGGAAATACAAAAATGAAAAAAAAGATACCTAAAAGCAGATAAATATGTGATGGTAATTTCTTAATAGATTGAGTTATTCTCATTGCTTTTTTCACAAAAATACAAATTAATAAGACTCAATAAGTTTGGATTAGAAAAATAATTGTAAATTTGATGATGAGCAATCTTGCTATGGAAAATGGAAAGTTTGAAATGCTTCAAAGCATTAGCATCTTTAGTTTTTTAGTTTGTTTAGAGAAAGGTAGTTCTATTAATCAATAAAAGATCATGAGTTTGCTAAAGAATTTTATCTAATTATTATTATTAATTATGACCGATACAAGTACGCTTAATGTACCCCATGCTTTAGAGAAAATGATAAATGCAATGCCCGAATGTGCCTATATGTTCTCTTCAGATGGAAAATTATTGGCTTGGAATAAAAATGTAGAGGTTCTTTCTGAATTTTCAGGAGAAGAATTAGAATTCAAATTTCTTACTGAGCTTATTCACAAAGACGATAGAGATAGGATTGCTGAAAAATTTGTGGAACTAATGGCCGAAGGCGATGATAAAGAACGAATTATACAATACAACATCGTAACAAAATCTGAAAAAATAATTCCCTGCTTGGCTCTACGTTCCGTTGTAGTTGTTGACGGCACCACATATATGGTTGGAATATTATCTAATATTAGTGGAATTCAGAATAATAAAGAAGATATAGCATTTAAAATCGCCAAGATTAATTCGCTAAAAAAACAATTACAAGAGCATTATCATAATATTGAACGATTAAATCAAAATGCAATTGAACTTAAAAAGAATCTGTTTTTAAATACAAAAGAATTTAACAATATACTAATTGATAAGCTTTCAGGCATCTTTTTCTTATGTGAAATAATTGATAGCAAATTTTACATTAATAGATGGAATAGTAATTTTGAAACTGTATTGGGATATGCTCCAGAAGAGCTTTTAAATATGCAACCACATCAAATTTTTACTAATAAAAAGGAATATGAAAAAGTTGAAAAAGCCATTCGTCAAATTTTTATGACTGGTAGTGCACAGGGAGAAGCAATTTTCAATACAAAAGCTGGGCAATCTATTCCTTTCCTATTTGAAGGCTATTTATTAGAAGATATGGGTAAATCATATTTTATGGTTCTTGGAATGGATAGGTCTGATCAAATTGCAATGGAGGAAAAGCATAAACGCCAGAAGATAGATAATCAAAAGGCCAAAAAACTTTTAGAAACTAACGAAAGAGAATTAGTTACTACTGCCCT